>JADCGM010000244.1 GCA_020249025.1 Alphaproteobacteria bacterium | reverse complement strand
GACCTCGGCCAGCACGCGCTCGAAGCCGGCGTTGCGGTCGGCAGGCGCGAGGGTGCGGTACTGGACCAGCGCCGCCTCGAACAGGCCGCGGTCGACCTTGGGGGCGAAGCGGCGCTCGATCTGGCGGAGGCGCTCGGTGAGCAGGCGGCGGTCGCGATCCTGGAAGCCGGGCTCGCGCTGCGCGTCGGGGCGCTCGCGCTCCTTGGCCCAGCGGTAGAGATCGCGCGCGGCGGTGAGGAGCTGGGCGCGGTTGATGGTGCCGGCGCTGAGGTTGGCGTAAGCCGCGTCGACGGTTTCGGCGGCTACGGCATCGAGCGCGCTCACCACCGGGCCGAGCTGGGCGGCGCGCTTGGGGTCGGCGGCGATCCAGGCGCGGAAGGCGGCCTCGTGCGCGGCCTTCTTGTTCTGGAGGTCGATCGCCTCGGCCCCGGCGAGCTGGCTGCCGAGGTTCTTCTTGGTGTTCGCCAGCCCGCGCAGGATCGAGGCGTAGCGGATGGCGGCGTCGGCATCGCCCGCAGTCAGCGCCGTGATCTGATCGACATAATCGGAGGTCAGCTTCTGCTGGCGCGGATAGAGGCGCGAGAAGAAGGCCTTGGCCTCGGCGGCGGTGCGGTGGCGGTTGGTGGTGCCGGGGAAGCCCGCGGCCATGACGAAATCGCCGTCCTTCAACGCCTCCTGCGCGATGCGCAGCCACGCCTTGGGGCGGTAGGGGACATTGGTCGCGGCATAGGGCGCGGACGCGCCGTCGGGGGCGACATAGGCGCGGTAGAAGCCGAAGTCGCCGGTGTGGCGCGGCCACTGCCAGTTGTCGATCTCGCCGCCGTAATTGCCGATGGCGCGGCCCGGCGCATAGACGAGGCGCACGTCCTGGATCTCCAGCTGCTGCTGGAGGATGTAGGTCGAGCCGCCGAAATAGGGGCGGACGTCGCAGCGGCGGCTGGGCTGCTTCTCGCAGGCGGCAATGAGCGCCTTGCGGTTCGCCTCCAGCTTGGCGTCGCGATCGAAGCCGGAGAGCCTGGCGGTGACGCCGGCGGTCATCTGCGCGGTGACGTCGCGCAGATCCTCGATCACGAAGATGCGGGTGCCGGGGGCGGCGGGCACCTCGTCGGCCTGCGCCTTGGCGAGGAAGCCGTCGGTCAGATAATCCTGCCCCGGCTTGGAGTTGTACTGGATCGAGCCGTAGACGCAGTGGTGGTTGCTGACGACGAGGCCCTGCGGGCTGACGAAGGAGGCCGAGCAGCCGCCGAGCGAGGCGATGGCGTTCATCGGCGCGGCCTGCAGATTGGCGAGCAGCGCCGGATCGAGCTTCAGACCCGCCGCCTTCATCGCCGCTGCGACCTCGGGCGCCTGCCGCGGCAGCCACATGCCCTCGGCGGCCGCCAGCGGCGCGGCCGGGGCGAGCAGGAGCAGCGCGGCGGCGGTGCGGCGCAGGCGAAGGGTCGGGAAGCGGGTGCCCATGGTCGTCTCGTCTCCGTGGAAGCCGCCCGGGGCGGGGGCTCGGGATGGATCGGCCCGGCGCAGCGCCGGACGGTGCCGCCTCATCGCCGATTTCGGGGGCGGGATGCAACCGCTGGCGACCCGGGACGCGCCGCCTAGCGCGACGCCGACAGTTCCGCGATCCGCGCCTCGGCATCGGCGTCGCCCGGCTCACGGACGAGATAGGCCCGGTAGCTGGCGATGGCATCGTCGCGGCGGCGGGCGTGGCGATGGAGTTCGGCAAGGCTCCAGAGCGCGGACGACGAGTTGGGGAAACGGCGGATGTTGAAGCGGAGCAGACGTTCAGCGGCAGCCGGGTCGCCGCGATGCCAGGCCCGGAACGCCGCGACATCGATGACGCCTTCGCGCAGCGGCGTGCCGGGGTAGGCGTCGGCCAGCGCGGCGCCGGCATCGGCTCCGCGGGTGGAGACGAGGGCGATCACGCGGTTGGTCAGCGCCAGTCGGCGCGTGTCCGCCGTCTCGCCGCACAGGGCGGTGCGGGCGCCGTCGGCCAGCGCCCAATAGGCGTCGACCTCGCCATTGCCGAGCTGGACGAAGACATGGCCGCTGTCGGGGAAGACCATCAGTTCGGCCGTGATGCCGCTGTGGCCCCCGGTATGGCCGAACGCGCGACACGCGCCGAGCGCTTCGATCTGCAGGCCATAGCCATAGTGGCCGCCCCGAAACGGAACGCGTGGTGCGATCCACGAACGCATCAGGGCGGGAGACAGCAAGCGGCCCGTCCGCAGCGCCTCGCCGAACCGGGCGAGGTCGGCGACGGTCGCCACGCCCCCGCCGGCTGCGCCGCCCGGCAGTCGCTCGGCAGCGGTCGCGGTGCGCCAGACGCCGGGCCGGTCGAGGTCGCGGAGGCGCGGCTGGGCGAGATCGGGTGCGGTGGCGTCGGGGGCGGGAAAACCTGCCCCCGCCATGCCGAGCGGGCGGAAAATGGTCTCCCGGACATGATCGCGGAAATCGGCGCCGGTCAGGCGCTCGACGACGGCGCCGAGCAGGACGTAGCCGTCGTTGCTGTAGGCCATGACGCCGGCGGGCCCGGCGCGGCCGGCCGTGGCGAACAGCCCGACGCGATCGGTCTGGCGCGCGCTGGCAGGCAGCGCGTCGGTCGGCGCGGTCATCACGCGATTGCCGAGTCCGGCGCGGTGGGTGAGCAGGGCGTCGACCGTGATCTCGGCAGCGAGCGCGGGATCGGGATAGTCGGGCCAGAGATCGATCAGACGGGAGTCGGGCGTCAGCCGGCCGGCCTCGACGAGGCGCAGCACCGCGAGCGCCGTGAACAGCTTGCCGACCGACGCGATGTTGAAGCGCGTGTCAGGCGCGTTCGCGCGGCCGGTGGCGGGGTCCGCTACGCCGGTTGCGCGGGCGACCACGGGCCGGCCGCGCTCGAGCAGCAGGAGCACGCCGTTGAACGCCGCGCCATCGGCCGCCGCTTCAAGCCGGCGACGGAGCGCGCCCGGCGTGAGGGGGACGCGGCTGACCCCGGCAGGACCGGCGGCCGCGAGATCGGGCACGCCAGCCGTCAGCGCGGTCATCGCAAGCAGGTTGCGTCTCGTGAGACCGTGCATCATGTCCTCGTTGAAGCAGGCCTCGAATATACGTAAGTGCTTACATATGTCAATTGCAGACCCTTCCGACGACTATCCGCAGAGCCGTGGCGGAGCAGCGCTCGGGGCGCGGCTGCGCCGGCTTTCGGAGCGGATCGACCGGGATGCGGACCGGCTTTACGCCGAACTCGGGGTCGAATTCGAACAGCGCTGGTTCGGCGTGCTCAATCAGTTGGCCTTGAACGGACCGATGGCCGTCGGGCAGCTCGCCGATGCGCTTGGGGTCAGCCATGCCGCGATCAGCCAGACGCGCGCCTCGCTGCTCGGCAAGCGGCTGATCGAGATCGGCGACGATGTACATGATGCGCGAAAACGCGTGCTCCGCCTGAGCGCCGACGGCGTCGCCCTTGTCCGGCGGTTGGCGCCGGTATGGGGTGCGCTTGAGGCGGTTGCCAGCGATCTGGCTGCTTCCGCGCCGGGGCTGATCGAGGCGCTCGACCGGCTGGAAGCGGCGCTGGATCGGCGCAGCCTGCGCGACCGTGCACTCGACGAAATGGCGGGCTGACGACCTCATGCTATTCGCCATTGGCAGCACCCGAGCCGCGCTGCATGACAGGCGAAACGGCAAGGAGGGCAGGCGTTGACGGTCGGGACTGCGGACAGCCGTCCGCTCATTATCGCCGGCAATCCGCAGATCGCGGCGTTCATCGCGCCGGCGCTGCCGGAGTGCGAGGTCGTCGGCTGCCCGCCTGAGGGGCCAGGGGGCCTCGGGGCGGCGGCGCGCGAGGCGCGGGTGCTCATCGCGTTCAGCGATTTCCGCATCGATGCGGCGCTGGTCGAGGCGCTGCCGGCGCTGGGGCTGGTGCAGATGGTGGGCGCGGGGTTCGACGGGGTCGATCCGGACATGCTGCGCGCGCGCGGCGTCGCGCTCGCCAATTCGGGCGACGCCAACAGCACGGTGGTCGCCGATCAGGCGCTGGCGCTGGCGCTGGCGTTGTCGCGGCAGGTGGGGGCGGCCGACGCCTGGGTGCGCGAGGGGCAATGGGCGGCGCGCGGCCGCTTCCGGCTGCTGCGCACGCTGTCGGAGGAGCGCGCCGGCATCGTCGGGCTCGGCGCGATCGGCAAGGCCATCGCCAATCGGCTGGCCGGGTTCGGGACGCCGGTGAGCTGGTGGGGCCCGCGCGAGAAGCCAGGCGAGCCGCTGCCGCGCGCGGCGAGCCTGATGGCGCTCGCCGAGCAGTCGTCGCTGCTGATCATCGCCTGCCCGGGCGGGCCGGCGACCGACGGCATGATCGACCGCGCGGTGATCGAGGCGGTCGGGCCGCAGGGGATGATCGTCAACATCGGGCGCGGATCGGTGATCGACGAGGATGCACTGATCGCGGCGCTGACGGACGGGCGGCTGGGCGGCGCGGGGCTCGACGTGTTCGCGACCGAGCCGACGCCGGCCGAGCGCTGGGCCAGCGTGCCCAACGTCGTGCTGAGCCCGCACCATGGCGGCGGGTCGCTGGGCTCGATCAGCCGGATGCGCGATGCGGTGGCGGCGAACGTCCGCGCCTTCATAGCCGGTGCGCCGCTCGCCAACCGCATCGCCTGAGGCGGGCGCGCCAGCCTATTCGTAGTCGGCCGAGGTTTCGCCGGTCTTGCGGTTGTAGCGGATCGCGATCTTCGAGGTCTCGCACAGGTCGAAGCCGTCCCACTCGGCCTCCTCGCCATCATCGTAGACGACCTTCAGATCCCAGAGGCAGGTCTTTTCCTTGCGGCTGAAGGTGATGTCGACGCGCTCGCCGTCCTCCAGCACGTCCTTGCCCATGACGTCCTCTTCCCAGGACTTGGACTTGGACGGCGACACATAGACCTCGTTGATCGTGTAGCCGGTCTTGTTGTGGAGGGTGAAATCCTGCTTGCCCTGCGCCAGCACCGGCAGCGCCATCATGGCCAACGCGGCGACGCCCGCGCGCAGTCCCAACCCCGTCATTCCCGTCTCTCCTGCCCCCGGCCTCCTGTCAGGCCCGTAACGACCGTTAACGCCGTGCGGCGCTTGCGGAAAGAGGGGGCGGCGCGCCATGGTCGGCGGCATGACATCGCCCGCATCCCCCCGCCGCATCCTTGTCACCGCCGGCGCCAACGGCATCGGGCGTGCCATCGTCGAGCGGCTGCATGCCGACGGGGCGCGGGTGGCCTTTTGCGACATCGATGCGGCGGGCGGGGCGGCGCTGGCGGAGATGCTCGGCGCGCGGGTGCGGTTCGACGCCTGCGACTGCGGCGATGCGGCGGCGCTGCGGGCGTGGCTGGCGGCGGCGATGGAGTGGCTCGGCGGGGCGGACGGCCTCGTCAACAATGCCGGCATCACCGGCGGCGGCTCGATCCTCGAGCTCGACGACGCGACCTTCGACCGGGTGCTGGCGGTCAATCTGAAGGCCGCCGTGATCGCGACGCAGGCGGTGGCCCGGCGGATGATCGCCGACGGGACGGCGGGGGCGATCGTCAACATGTCCTCGGTCAACGCCGAGCTGACCATTCCCAATCTCGCCGCCTACAACATGACCAAGGGGGCGTTGGCGCAGCTGACGCGCAACAGCGCGGTGGCGCTCGCCGAGCATGGCATCCGGGTCAATGCGGTGGGGCCGGGGACGATCCTTACCGATCTGGTGCGCACGCAGATCTTCACGTCGGAGGAGGCGCGGCGGACGGTGCTGTCGCGCACCCCGCTGCGGCGCTGCGGCGAGCCGTCGGAGGTGGCGGGGGCGGTGGCGTTCCTGCTCGGGCCGGACGCCAGCTATGTGACGGGGCAGACGCTCTATGTCGACGGCGGGCGGCTGGCGCTCAACTATACGGTCGCGGTCGACGAGGCCTAGCGGCGGCGGCGCGCCCGCCAAATCAGCCGCGCCCAGAAGCCGAGCGGCGGATCCCACGGGCGATACTGGAGGCGGTTCGCCTCCTCGGCGAAGGGGCGCAAGGGCTCCCGCCGCTCGAACGGGATGCCGGGACGGGTCCACAGCGTGGAATCAAAACAACGCAACATGCCCCAGGATACCGCGCGCGCAGGGGGGCTGCGAAGGGGCGATGCGACGAGTGGAGTCCGGTCGCGCCGGGGCGAGGGGGACGGCTAGCGCAGGCGGGCGGCGTGCCAGCGAAGGTGGTCGGCGATGAAGCTCTGCACGAAATAATAGCCGTGGTCGTAGCCGGGCTGGAGGCGGAGCGTCAGCGGGATGCCGGCGGCGCGGCAGGCGGCTTCGAGAAGGCCGGGGCGGAGCTGTTCGGCAAGGAAGGCGTCGGCCTCGCCCTGATCGACGAGCAGGTCGGGAAGCCGTGCGCCGGCCTCGATCAGCGCGACGGCGTCGTGGCGGCGCCAGGCGTGAGGATCGGCGCCGAGATAAGTGCCGAGCGCCTTGTGGCCCCACGGCACCTGCGAGGGCGCGACGATGGGCGCGAAGGCGCTAACCGAGCGGAAGCGGCCCGGCAGGCGCAGCGCCAGCGTCAGCGCGCCATGGCCGCCCATCGAATGGCCGGTGATCCCCTGACGGGTCATGTCGGCGGCGGGAAAATTCGCGGCGAGGATCGCGGGCAGCTCATCCGTGACATGCGTCCACATCCGGAAGTGCGGGGCCCAGGGGGCTTGCGTCGCATCGACGTAGAAGCCCGCGCTCTGGCCGAGGTCGTAGTCGGGGGAATCGGCGACGCCTTCACCGCGCGGGCTGGTGTCGGGCATGACAAGCATCAGCCCCAGCTCGGCGGCGATGCGCTGCGCGCCCGCCTTCACGGTGAAATTCTCCTCGGTGCAGGTCAGCCCGGCAAGGCACCAGAGCACGGGATGCGGCCCCGGTCCCGGCGGGGTGAAGACGCCGAAGCGCATGGGGGTGCCGGTCGCTGTCGAGGCGATGCGGTGGAAGCTCTGGATGCCGCCGAAGCAGGCGTGGCTGGAGAGGGTCTCGACGGTCATCTGAACACCACGGTCTTGTCGCCGTTGCGGAGCACGCGGCGTTCGGCCTGCCATTTAACGGCGCGGGCCAGCACCGCCGCCTCGACGTCGCGGCCGAGGCGGATGAGATCGTCGACCGTGGCGCGGTGGTCGACGCGCTGGACGTCCTGCTCGATGATCGGCCCCTCGTCGAGGTCGCTGGTGACGTAATGCGCGGTCGCGCCGATCAGCTTCACGCCGCGGGCATGCGCCCGGTGATAGGGCTTGGCGCCCTTGAAGCTCGGAAGGAAGCTGTGGTGGATGTTGATGCAGCGGCCTTCGAGATGGCCGGCGAGATCGGCCGACAGCACCTGCATGTAGCGCGCGAGCGCGACGATATCGGCCTTCGAGGTCGCCACCAGCTCGGCGAAGGCGGCCTCTTGCCGGGCCTTGGACTCGGGCGTCACCGGCAGGTGGTGATAGGGGATGCCGTGCCACTCGACGAGGCGGCGCATGTCCTCGTGGTTCGACATCACCCCGACGATGTCGACGGGCAGCGTGCCGTCGCGCCAGCGGTGGAGCAGGTCGTTGAGGCAGTGGCCGGTCTTCGACACCGCGATGAGCAGCCGCGGGCGCACCGCGGCGTCGACGAGCGTCCAGTCGAGCATGTAGCGGCCGCCGATCGGCCGGAACGCGTCGTTGAGAGCCGCGGTATCGTCAGGGAAGCTGTCGCCCGCGCCGGTGAACTGGACGCGCATGAAGAAGCGCCCGGTGTCGAGATCGGCGTACTGCTGGCTGTCGAGGATGAAACCGTCGAGATCGGCCAGCAGGCCGGTGACCGCGGCGACGATGCCGACGCGGTCCCGACAGGCGATGTTGAGGATGTAGCTTCCCGCCAACGTCTGTGCCCTACATGCGGTGGAGGGCGCAGAGCTTGTTGCCGTCCGGATCGCGCAGATAGGCGAGGTAGAGGCTGCCCATCGCGCCGGTGCGGACGCCGGGCGGATCCTCGCAGGTGGTGCCGCCGGCGGCGACGCCCGCGGCGTGCCAGGCGTCGGCCTCGGCCGGGTTCTTCATCGCAAAGCCGATGGTGCCGCCGTTGGCGTGGGTCGCGGGCTTGCCGTCGATCGGCTTGGTGACAATGAACAGGCCGCCGTTGTGCATGTAGATGAGCCGGCCCTTGTCGTCCTGGATCGCCGGCTTGCCGCCGACCGCGCCGAAGATGGCGTCGTAGAAGGTCTTCGACTTCGCGATGTCGTTCGATCCGACCATCATGTGACTGAACATGGCGTGTCTCCCCTTGTGGTGGGGCCTTGGCTAGCGGGTCGGCCGGGTGGGGCGCAACCGGTGAGGTTGGGGAGGGGGTCTTCAGTACACCACGACGCTGCGGATGCTTTCGCCGGCGTGCATGAGGTCGAAGCCCTTGTTGATCTCGTCGAGCGTCAGCACGTGCGTGATCATCGGGTCGATCTCGATCTTGCCGTTCATGTACCAGTCGACGATCTTCGGGACGTCGGTGCGGCCCTTGGCGCCGCCGAAGGCGGTGCCGCGCCAGTTGCGGCCGGTCACGAGCTGGAAGGGCCGGGTCGCGATCTCCTTACCGGCCTCGGCGACGCCGATGATGACGCTCGTGCCCCAGCCGCGGTGGCAGCATTCCAGCGCGGTGCGCATCACATCGGTGTTGCCGGTGCAGTCGAAGGTGTAATCTGCGCCGCCGTCGGTCAGCTCGACGACCTTGGCGACGACCTCCTCGCGGCTCATGCCACGCGTGTTGAGGAAGTCGGTCATGCCGAAGCGGCTGCCCCACTCCTCGCGCGCCGGGTTGATGTCGATG
>JADCGM010000243.1 GCA_020249025.1 Alphaproteobacteria bacterium | reverse complement strand
TCCTGACCGGCGGCGGCGACACCTACCAGATCGACCGCGCGCTCGACTGCTTCAAGTCGGGCGGCCTGTTCGGCGCGGGCCCGGGCGAGGGCCACATGAAGTTCCGCCTGCCCGAACCGCACACCGACTATGTCTTCTCGGTCATCGGCGAGGAGTTCGGGGCGATTGCCTGCATGGGCGTCGCGATCCTTTTCCTCGCGATCATCGTGCGCGTGCTGATCCAGCTGCTCGAGGAGGACGACCCGTTCATCTTCCTCGCCGCGACCGGTCTCACGGTCCAGTTTGGGTTGCAGGCCATGATCAACATGATGGTGAACCTGGCGCTGTTGCCGTCGAAGGGGATGACGTTGCCGTTCGTCAGCCATGGCGGCTCGTCGTTCCTTGCGGTGTCGCTGGGGATGGGGCTACTGCTGGCGCTGACGCGGCGGAACCGGTTCCTCAAGGCGAGCCCCTATGTGCAGGGGCTGCGGACGGCATGAGCGCGACGCCCCACATCGTCGTCGCCGCGGGCGGCACCGGCGGGCACATGGTTCCCGCCCATGTTCTCGTCGAGACGCTGCGCCTGCGCGGCTGGACCGCGACACTCATCACCGACGAGCGCGGGCTGAAATATCCGGGCCTGTTCGAGGGCTGCGACCGCCACGTCATTCCGGCGGCCTCGATCGGCGGCAGGAACCCGCTCGCCTGGGCGAAGGCGGCGGCGACGATCCTGAAAGGTCGCGCGGCGGCGCGGCGGCTCTACCGCGGCCGGCGCCCGTCGCTCGTCGCCGGCTTCGGCGGCTATCCGGCCTTCCCGGCGCTGCTCGGCGCGCTCGCCGACGGCATCCCGACGCTGATCCACGACCAGAACGCCGTGCTTGGCCGCGTCAACCGGCTGCTCGCCGGCCGCGTCGACGCCATCGCCACCGCCTACCCCGATGTGCAGCGGCTCGACCCGAAGCATGCGGCGAAGGCGACGCTCGTCGGCAATCCGGTGCGCGAGGACATCGTCGCGCTCGGCGGCCAGCCCTATCCGCCGACCGACGGCGTGCTCCAGCTGCTCGTCGTCGGCGGCAGCCAGGGCGCAACCGCGCTGAGCCGCGTCGTCCCGCTCGCGGTCGAGGGGCTGTCGGACGAGGTCCGCGCGCGCCTGTCGATTACGCAGCAGTGCCGCCCCGAGGACGTCGAGACGGTCGCCGCCGCCTATCGCCGCCTCGGCATCCCGGCGCGCACCGCCGCCTTCATCGGCGACATGGCCGCCGAGATTGGCAAGGCGCACCTCGTCATCGCCCGCTCGGGCGCATCGACGGTGTCGGAGCTCGCGGTCGCCGGCCGCCCGGCGATCTTCGTGCCGCTGCCGACCTCGATGGACAATCATCAGGTCTTCAACACCGCCGAGATGACCAAGGCCGGCGGGGCCTGCATGATCCACCAGAGCGATTTCACGCCGGAGCGGCTCGCCCCGAAGCTCGAGGGCCTGTTCACCAAGCCCGAGACGCTGGCGACCGCCGCCGCCGCCGCCCGCTCGGTCGGACGCCCCGATGCCGGCGCCCGTCTCGCCGATCTCGTCGAGCGGCTTGCGGGCCGCGCCGCCGATGCGTCAAAGGCCGCGGCCAACAGCATCCCGCTCGGAGTTCTCGCATGACCGGCCCCGGCCTCGCCCTCGACATCGGCACCATTCACTTCATCGGCATCGGCGGCATCGGCATGTCCGGCATCGCCGAGGTAATGGCGAACCTCGGCTACAAGGTGCAGGGTTCCGACGTCGCCGAGGGCTATGTCGTCGAGGGCCTGCGCAAGAAGGGCATCCCGGTCGCCATCGGCCACAAGGCCGAGAACCTCGGCGACGCCGCGGTCGTGGTGATCTCGACCGCGATCAAGAAGGGCAACCCCGAGGTCGATCTCGCCATCGAGCGGCGCATCCCGGTGGTCCGCCGTGCCGAGATGCTCGCCGAGCTAATGCGCCTGAAGCGCTGCGTCGCGGTCGCGGGCACCCACGGCAAGACGACGACGACCTCGATGGTCGCGGCGCTGCTGGACGCCGGCAATCTCGACCCGACCGTCATCAACGGCGGCATCATCAACACCTACGGCTCGAATGCGCGCGTGGGCGCGGGCGAGTGGATGGTCGTCGAGGCCGACGAGTCCGACGGCTCCTTCCTGCGTCTGGGCGGCGTCTTCGCCATCGTCACCAACATCGATCCCGAGCACCTCGATCACTGGGGCGACTTCGAGAGGGTGAAGGCCGGCTTCGTCGAGTTCATCGAGAAGGTGCCCTTCTACGGCGCGGCCATTCTCTGCATCGACCATCCGGAAGTGCAGGCGCTGCTGCCGAAGGTGGGCGACCGCCGCATCATCACCTACGGGTTCTCGGGCCAGGCCGACGTGCGCGGGGACAACGTCACCCCGATCCCGGGCGGCAACCGCTTCGACGTGACCATTCGCGACCGCAATGGCGAACGCCGGATCGAGGGCGTCGAGATGCCGATGCCCGGCCGCCACAATGTCCAGAACGCACTGTCGGCGATCGCGGTCGCGCTTCAGCTCGGCATCCCCGATGACGTGATCCGCACCGGCTTTGCGAAGTTCGGCGGCGTGAAGCGGCGCTTCACCAAGGTTGGCGAGGTCGACGGTACGACGATCATCGACGATTACGGCCACCATCCGGTCGAGATCCGCGCGGTGCTCGCCGCCGCGCGCGAGGGTGCCAAGGCGCGGGTGATCGCCGTCGTCCAGCCGCACCGCTTCACGCGGCTGCGCGACCTGATGGGCGACTTCCAGACCGCCTTCAACGATGCCGACGTCGTCGTCGTGGCGCCCGTCTATGCGGCGGGCGAGCAGCCGATCGAGGGTGTCGACGCCGATGCGCTGGCGCAAGGGTTGAAGCGCTCGGGCCACCGCTTCGTGCTGACGACCGACGGGCCGGAGCATCTGGCGCACCAGCTGGCGCAGCTGGCGCGGCCCGACGACATGGTCGTCTGCCTCGGCGCGGGCGACATCACCAAATGGGCCGCGGGTCTTGCCGCCGCCATCGAAACCGAACGCAAGGGCAGGGCGGCATGACGGCGCTCGCCGCCACCAAGTCTGTCCCGGCGCTGCCGGCGGTGAAGGGGGAGCTCACCCGCAACGCCTCGCTGGCTGATTTCATCTGGTTCCGGGCGGGCGGGGCGGCGGAGTGGATGTTCCGCCCGAAGGATGCGGCCGACCTCGCCGCGTTCCTCAAGGCGCTGCCCGGCGACGTGCCGGTGCTGGCGGTGGGGGTCGGATCGAACCTTATCGTGCGCGACGGCGGCGTGCCGGGCGTCGTGGTGCGGCTGCCCAAGGCCTTCGCCAAGGTGACGATCGACGGTGATCTCATCCGCGCCGGGGGTGCGGCGATGGGCATCACGGTCGCGTCGGCGGCGCGCGATGCGTCGCTTGGCGGACTCGAATTCCTGCGCGGCATTCCGGGGACGGTCGGCGGCGCGGTGCGGATGAACGCCGGGGCCTATGGCCGCGACTGTTCGGACATTCTCGTCGAGGCGACCGTCGTCACGCGCGAAGGCGCCATCGAGGTGTGGCCCTCGGCCCGCTTCGCCTACACCTATCGCCACTCGGCGCTGCCCGACGGCCATGTCGTCATCGAGGCGCTGTTCCGGGGCGTGGCGGGCGACAAGGCCGCCATCACCGCCGAGATGGATCGCATCGCTGCCGAGCGCGAGGCCTCGCAGCCGCTGCGCAGCCGCACCGGCGGCTCGACTTTCAAGAATCCGCCGGGCGACAAGGCGTGGCGCCTGGTGGACGCCGCCGGTTGCCGAGGGCTGCAGCTGGGCGGCGCGCAGGTCAGCGAAAAGCACACCAACTTCCTGCTGAACACCGGCGGCGCGACCGGCGCCGACATCGAGGCGCTAGGCGAGGAAGTCCGGCGGCGCGTGAAGGCGGCGACCGGTGTCGAACTGGAATGGGAGATTGAGCGCGTGGGGGTGGCGCTGTGAGGGTCGGTTGCGATCAGGTCATGCGTGCTTCGACTTCGCTCAGCATGAGCGGGACCTGTGGGCTGCACATCTCACTTTCGTGCAATCCCCAAACCCCGCTCATGCTGAGCGAAGTCGAAGCACGCATCGCAATTGTGCAAGCGTGCGGGACCGGCCGATGACGCCGCGCCACGTCGCAGTCCTGATGGGCGGCTGGTCGGCCGAGCGCGAGGTGTCGCTCGTCACTGGCCGCGGCGTCGCCGAGGCGTTGCGGCGGCTGGGGCACCGCGTCACCGAGATCGACATGGACCGCGACGTGGCGGCGCGGCTGCGCGAGGTTGCGCCCGATGTCGTGTTCAACTGCCTGCACGGCACGCCCGGCGAGGACGGGACGGTGCAGGGGCTGCTCGACCTGCTCGGCATTCCCTACACCCATTCGGGTCTCGCCACTTCGGTCATCGCCATCGACAAGGAGCTGACCAAGCGCGTCCTCGTGCCGGCGGGCGTGCGGATGCCGTCGGGCAAGGTCATCGACGCGAAGTCGGTCCATGACGGCGATCCGCTGCCGCGGCCCTATGTGCTGAAGCCCGTCAACGAGGGCTCGTCGGTCGGCGTCGCCATCGTCACCGCGGGCGGCAACTACGGCGACCCCATCGGCCGCGACGTGCCGGGACCGTGGGCCGAATATGATCAGCTGCTCGCCGAGCCGTTCATCGCCGGGCGCGAGCTGACCGTCGCGGTGCTCGACGACGAGGCGCTGGCGGTGACCGAGCTGATCGCCAAGCGCGGCTTCTACGATTACGACGCCAAATACACCGACGGGCTGACGACCCATGTCTGCCCGGCCGAGCTGCCGGCGGACGTGACGCAGGCCGCGCTCGACATGGCGCTGCTCGCGCACCGGGTGCTCGGCTGCAAGGGCGCCTCGCGCTCCGACTTCCGCTTTGACGACAGCCAGGGGGTGGCCGGGCTCTACCTGCTGGAAGTGAACACCCAGCCGGGGATGACGCCGCTGAGCCTTGTGCCCGAGCAGGCGCGCCATCGCGGCATCGATTACGACACGCTCGTCGGACGCATCCTGGAGGCGGCGCTGTGAGCGAGCGCATCTCCCTCCGGCGGGGCGAAATGCCCAAGCCCGCGGCGCGCAAGCCGGCGAAGCGCCCGGCCGGCCGCGTCGCGCGCGAGCCGGCGGTGCGGGTGCCGCTGGGGCCGGGCCGGATGCGGCGCTGGGTGGCGGGCGGCGTCGCTGCCCTTGTCGTCGCTGGGACCGCGGCCGGACTCTGGCTGGCGGGCGTGCCGCAGCAGATGTGGTTCGACACCGCGCGCTCGGTCGGCGGGGCCGGCTTCGAAGTCCGCCATGTCGAGATCACCGGCACCAAATATCTGTCGAAGCTCGCGGTGCAGTCGGCGGCCCTGCAGGGCGCGTCCAACTCGATGCTGCTCGTCGATCTCGACGAGGTGCGCGCCCGGCTGCTCACGCTGCCGTGGGTGGCGGACGCCAGCGTCCAGCGGCGGCTGCCCGACACGCTCGTCATCGACGTCGCCGAGCGCAAGCCGGCGGCGCTGTGGCAGTATCGCCGCCGCCTCGCTGTGATCGATGCCGACGGCAATGTCCTGACGCGGCAGGGGCTGGAGCGCTTCGCGACGCTGCCGATGGTGGTCGGCGGACGCGCCAATCTGCGCACCGGCGAGCTGCTGGCGATGCTCGCCGCGCACCCGGACATCTACCGCCGCTTCGATGCGGCGATCTGGATCGGCCAGCGGCGCTGGGATCTCCGCTTCAAGACCGGCGAGACGCTGGCGCTGCCCGAAGGCGACGCACAGGCGAAACGTGCCTTGAAGCTGTTTGCGCAGATGGATGAGAAGAGCCCCTTGCTGGAGCAGGGCTTCGCCCGCTTCGACATGCGGCTCGGTGACAAGATGGTGGTTCGGACCTCGGTCGACCCGGGCGCGAAGGCGCTTCCGGTCGAAGGCGGGACGACGATCTAGTGGGTGGTGGGATTTAGCTGTGGCGGGAGGGTGCTGAGATGGCGGCTGGCCGGGGTGAACGGGTGGTGGCGACGCTGGACGTCGGATCGTCCAAGGTCGCAGCGCTGATCGCGATGGTCGGCGGCGAGGGGCTGCCGCGCGTCATCGGTGTCGGCCAGCGCGCATGCCAGGGCGTCCGCCGCGGCCTCGTCGCCGACATGGAGAAGACCGAGAACGCCATCCGCGCGGCGATGGACCAGGCCGAGCGCAACGCCGGCGTCCAGGTCGAGGAGGTGCTCGTCAACCTGTCGGCGGGCGGGCTCGACAGCGACATCGCTTCGGTCGAGGTCGACATCGCCGGCCACCGCATCGAGCGCGCCGACATCGAGCATGTGCAGGCGGAAGGCCGCTCGCGCCTCGATCCGCGCGGCCGCACCGTGCTCCATGCCCAGCCCGCGCTCTACACCATCGACGGCACCACGCCGGTGACCAATCCGCTCGGGTTCCACGCCGACCGCCTCGGCGTCGACATCCACCTCATCACGTCGGAAGCGCCGCCGATCAAGAACCTCGACCTGTGCGTGCGCAACGCGCACCTCGGCGTGCAGACCATCGTCGCCTCGCCGGTGGCGGCGGGCCTCGCCTGCCTGGCGCCCGAGGAGCGCGAGCTGGGCGTCGCGCTCGTCGAGATCGGCGCGGGCGTGACCAATGTCGCGGTCTATGCGCGCGGCATGCTCGTCGGCCTGTCGTCGATCGCGATGGGGTCGAACGACATCACCGACGACATCGCCTCGGCGTTCGCGACCAAGCGCATCCATGCCGAGCGCATGAAGACGCTCTACGGCTCGGCGACGACGTCGCCGAAGGACAATCACGACATGATCGAGGTGCTGCCGATCAGCGACGATGACGGGCAGGAGGCGACGCGCTGCACGCGCTCGCAGCTGATCTCGGTCATCCGCCAGCGGCTCGACATGATGTTCGGCGAGGTCGGGGTCCGGCTTGCCGAGATGGGCTTCACCGGGCCGTCGGGCCGGCAGGTGGTTCTGACCGGCGGCGGCGCGGAGCTGAAGTCGGTGACCGATTTCGCGCAGGGCGTGCTCGGCCGGTCGGTCCGGCTCGGCCGGCCGCGCGGGCTGACGGGCCTGCCGGAAGCGCAGCAGGGCGCTGCCTTCTCGACGCTGGCGGGCCTCGCGATCTTCGCGGCGGAAGGGACGGAGGACATCATGATCGTCCGCCCTCCCGCCGTTGAGCGCGGTGGTCTCAGGATCGCCGGGGAAGGGCGCGGGGCGCTCGGTCGCATGATGCAGTTGCTTCGCGCGAATCTGTGATTCATGGTGCCGGCGCGGGCGTTCATTCCGCTCCGGTGATGGTTGTGGGGGGCCTTAGTCAGGGCCGTGTACAGGAGGTTGTTATGGGTCTCGAACTGAAGCGGCCGGAGCTCATCGAGCTGACGCCTCGCATCACCGTCATCGGCGTCGGCGGCGCCGGCGGCAATGCCGTCAACAACATGATCGCCGCCGGGCTCGCCGGCGTCGATTTCGTCGTCGCGAACACCGACGCGCAGGCGCTGGCCGGGGCCTCGGCCGAGAAGCGGATCCAGCTCGGGCTCAAGATCACGCAGGGCCTCGGGGCCGGTGCGCGGCCGGAGATCGGCCGGGCCGCCGCCGAGGAGACCGCGGACTCGATCGACACCGCGCTCGACGGCAGCCACATGTGCTTCATCACCGCCGGCATGGGCGGCGGCACCGGCACCGGGGCGGCCCCTGTCGTCGCCCGCGCGGCGCGCGAGAAGGGCATCCTGACCGTTGGCGTCGTGACCAAGCCGTTTGCGTTCGAGGGTGCGCGCCGCATGCGCGCCGCCGAGGAGGGCATCGCCGAGCTGCAGAAGCACGTCGACACGCTCATCGTCATCCCGAACCAGAACCTGTTCCTCATCGCCAACGCCAACACCACCTTCAAGCAGGCGTTCGCGATGGCCGATCAGGTGCTGCACCAGGGCGTGCGCGGCATCACCGACCTCATGATGATGCCGGGCCTCATCAACCTCGACTTCGCCGACATCCGCACCGTCATGTCCGAGATGGGCAAGGCGATGATGGGCACGGGCGAAGCCTCGGGCGACAACCGCGCCATCGAGGCGGCGGAGAAGGCGATCGCCAACCCGCTGCTCGACGAGGTGTCGATGCGCGGCGCCAAGGCCGTCATCATCAACATCACCGGTGGCGACGACCTCGGCCTCATGGAGGTCGACGAGGCGGCGAACCACATCCGCGAGATGGTCGACCCCGACGCCAACATCATTGTCGGTTCGGCGTTCAATCCGGACCTCGAGGGCCGCATGCGCGTGTCGGTCGTCGCGACCGGCATCGATGCGCAGGCCGAGCATCGCCCGGTGCCGCAGCCGATGCGCAGCACTTCGGCGTTCACCGCGGTCGCGCCGGCCTTCACCGCCGCTGCGCCGGCGATGACGGCCCCCGTCCGTGCCGCCGAGCCGGTGGTCGCC
>JADCGM010000242.1 GCA_020249025.1 Alphaproteobacteria bacterium | reverse complement strand
CAGGCGGCTTCTGCTCTTCGACGTTGGTCGTCTCGAGCGGCTCGACGATGACCTTGACCGCCTTCAGCGCGAGGCCGGTGACGAGCGCGTAGCCAAAGAAGACATGGAGAAGCGCGGCGACGCCGAGCGCCACCATGCGCTTCTGACTCATTGCTGGTTGGTCTGCGAATGCCATGGGCGGCGCAAAACTCCCTCTTGGACCCCGGTATCCTGCCACCCCGGCGCTTGGCGACGGTCGATCGCCCCAACATCGATCCGGACCCGGAGCGTGCTGGCGGCCGACCGTCGAATGCTGCACCGATTGCGGCAGGCGACGAAACTTGTGGGCCGGGCGGTTCG
The DNA here is from genome assembly GCA_020249025.1 of Alphaproteobacteria bacterium. Classification (GTDB taxonomy): domain Bacteria; phylum Pseudomonadota; class Alphaproteobacteria; order Sphingomonadales; family Sphingomonadaceae; genus JADCGM01. The sequence continues at coordinate 2,823 of JADCGM010000242.1, read as the reverse complement.
TTCGCAGCCGCCCTTTCTCCCTCTCGGCCCTACTAACCCGCGTCACCGGTGGTCGCAACCGCTTTCGCAACCGCAGTCGTCGAGACGCGCGAAGGGAAAACGAACCATCGCCCGGCATGGTTTCGCCCATGTGACAGCGTTGGCGGGCGAAGCGGTTGGCAACGCCCCGGCTTTTCGGCGATTGTGGGCGTCATGAGCCGCATCCTGACCGCCGCCGCCGCCGCCTTCATCCTGTCCGCGCCGATGCCCGCCGCCGCCCAGACACCGCCCTCGCCGGTGCCTGTCGTGGCAGGCTACGCGGACCTTGCAGACCTTGTCCTGGCCTCGCCGATTGTGGTTAAGGCACTGATAACCAGAGCAGATCGCCTCAACGCTAAGGAAGCCCCGGATGTCGCGCCGGGCCGCGTCCGCTTCCTTGTCGAGGCGACGGTGCAGGCCGCGCTGCAGGCCCCCGGCGCGATTCCGGCGAAGATCAGCTATCTTTGGGAAGCCCCGCTCGATGCGCGCGGCAAGGCCCCCAAGGTCAAGAATATTCCGGTCATTTCCTTCCTGCGGCCGGTCCCCGGCCGGCCCGGGCAATATCAGCTCGCGGCCGGCCGCGCGCAGATCGCGGCGACGCCGGGGGTCGAATCAATGTTGCGGCGAATCGTCTCCGAGGCGCGGACTCCGGCCGCCCGGGACCTGAGGGTGACGGGAATCGCCAACGCCTTTCACGTGCCCGGCAGCATCCCGGGCGAATCCGAAAGCCAGATCTTCGTGAAGACCGCGGGCGGCCAGCCGATCTCGCTCGTCGTGCTGACGCGGCCCGGCCAGGCCAAGACCGTGTCCTACGCAACGGGCGACATCATCGACGACGCCGCCACTGCGATCCCGCGCGACACGATGCTCTGGTATCGCCTCGCCTGCGGGCTTCCCGCCGCGCTTCCCGATCTCGCCGTCGCCGATCTGGCGCCCGCCGACCGGGCGGCGGCGAAGGCGGATTATCGCGCCGTGCTGGCCTCGCTCGGCCCCTGCGGCCGCACCCAGCCCTAGCGATATTCGGGCAGCGCCCAGCCGCGGGCCAGCGCCCCGGCGCGCAACCCGAATCCGAGCGCCGCGCCAATGATCCCGGCGATCATCGGCGGCAAGCCGATCGCCGCCAGCAGCACGAACGCCGCCGCGGCCAGCGCCGCCGCCGACACATAGATCTCGCGCCGGAGCAGAATCGAGGGCTCGCCCGCCAGCACGTCGCGAACGATGCCGCCGAAGCTGGCGGTCAGCACGCCCATGACGATGCAGGCGAGCGGCGGCACCCCGAACGACGCCGCCTTGGCCGCGCCGACCACCGCATAGACCGCCATGCCGACCGCATCGAGCCAGAGGAGCGTCGCGAACGGCCAGCGCTCGGCGCGGCTCAACCAGACCGCCGCCGCCATGGCGAGGCAGACCGCAAGATAGGCGTTCTGCTGCACCCAGAACACAGGCGCACCGATCAGCAGATCGCGCAGCGTGCCGCCACCAACACCGGTGACAGCGGCGAAGAAGGCGAAGGTGACGATGGTGTGCTTGGCCCGCGCCGCCGCCAGCGCGCCCGACGCCGCGAACACCGCGACGCCCGCGTAATCCAGGATGGCCAGCACGGAGGCGACGGGCAGCTCGGCGACCATGCGCGCGTCCGCCCCCGCCGCCTCAGGCGTGGATCGGCTTGCCGAGCACCGCCATCGCAGCTTCCTTCATCGCTTCCGGATGCGTCGGGTGGGCATGGCAGGTGTAGGCGATGTCCTCGGACGAGGCGCCGAACTCCATCGCCTGCGCCGCCTGCGCGATCATTGTGCCGGCGAGGCGGCCGATGATGTGGACGCCGAGCACGCGGTCGGTCTTGGCGTCGGCCAGAACCTTCACGAAGCCTTCGGTATCGCGGTTGGTCTTGGCGCGGCTGTTGGCGGCGAAGGGGAACTTGCCGGCCTTGTAGTCGACGCCCGCCGCCTTCAGCTCTTCCTCGGTCTTGCCGACCGAGGCGACCTCGGGCTGGGTGTAGACGACGGCGGGGATGACGTCGTGGTTCACGATCCCGGTCAGCCCGGCGATGTTCTCCGCGACCGCGATGCCCTCGTCCTCGGCCTTGTGGGCGAGCATCGGCCCGGCGATGACGTCGCCGATCGCCCAGATGCCGCGCACGGCAGTCGACATGTCGTGGTTCGTCGGGATGCGGCCCTTGTCGTCGGTGGCGAGGCCGGCGGCGGCAAGGTTCAGCCCCTCGGTGTTCGGCTTGCGGCCGATGGAAAGCAGCACGACGTCGGCCTCGAGCTCGGTCTTGTCGCCGCCCGCCGCCGGCTCCAGCACGAGCGTCGCGCCCGCCTTCGTCCGCCGGATCTCGACGACCTTGGTCGAGGTGCGGATGTCCATGCCCTGCTTCTGGAGGATGCGGGTGAACGCCTTCGTCACCTCGATGTCCATCGCCGGCGTGATGCGGTCGAAATATTCGACGACGGTGACCTTCGCCCCCAGCCGCCGCCAAACCGAGCCCATCTCGAGCCCGATATAGCCGCCGCCGACGACCACGAGATGCTTCGGCACCTTCGGCAGCGCCAGCGCCTCGGTCGAGGTGACGATGACCTCGCCGTCAGGCTGCACGCCCGGCAGCAGCGCCACCTCGGACCCCGTCGCGATGACGAAGTTCTTCGCGGTCACCGTGCGGTCGCCGACCTTCAGCGTCTTCGCGTCGACGAAGCTGCCGAGGCCCTTGAGCCACTCGACCTTGTTCTTCTTGAACAGCATCTCGATGCCGCCGGTCAGCTCCTTGACCGCCTTCGCCTTCTCGGCGTGCATCTGCGCGACGTCGAT
>JADCGM010000241.1 GCA_020249025.1 Alphaproteobacteria bacterium | reverse complement strand
TCGCCGCGGATGTCGCCGACGCCTGGTTCGATCTGGCGGAGAATGGCGCGCTCGCCGCGACCGGCGCGACGGCGCTGGCCAACGCCCAACGCACCGAGGCGATCACGGCGGCGCGTGTGCGCAGCGGCCGGGCGGCCGCGGCGGATCTGGCCCGGGCCGAAGCGGCGCGGCTGGGCTTCGCCGAACGGCTCGACGCGCTGGCCGCCGAGCGGACCCGGATCGCGGCGCGGCTGGCGCTGCTTGCCGGGGTTCCCGCCCCGGCCTTCGCGACGCCCGAACCGCCCGCCGACGCGCTGGCGGCCGCGACCGCGACGCCGGTCCTGCCGCTGGCGGCGCTCGCCGCGCGCCCCGACGTCCGCGCCTCCGAACTGCGGCTGGCGGCGAGCGGGTTGCGCGTCGAGGAGGCACGCGCGGCGCTCTATCCGGCGCTGACCCTGGGCGGCGGCTTGACCTCGGTGGCGACAGCCGTCGGGCGCGCGCTCGATCCTGCGAACTGGATCGGCGGGCTGGCGCTGACCGGCGCGCAGCCGCTCGTCGACGGCGGGGCGCGGCGGGCGCGGCTGGCGGGGCGCGCGGCGGAGCAGATGCAGGCGTTGGCGGCGCACCGCCGGGTGCTGCTGGCGGCGGCGGGCGAGGCGGAAACCGCGCTGTCCGACCTGCGGCGGGCCGAAGCGCGGCTGGCGCTCGCCGAGGCGCAGGCGGCGCGCTCCGAAGCGGTGGTGCGCGCGGCGCGGAGCCGGCTCGCGGCGGGTGCTGCGGCGCTCGCCGATGTGCTGGAGGACGAGCAGCGGCGGGTCGGCGACCGCGAGCGCGTCGTCACGCTTCAGCGCGAACGGGCGCGGGCCGCGGTTGCCGCGATTCGTGCGGCGGGGGGTTGGGACGTTTAGTGGTCGTGCGACGGGATGGCGCCGCCGGCGGCCGTCACCGTCGCATCGAGCGTCACCGGGCCCGCCTTCTCAAAGCGGAAGGTGAGCTTCAGCTTGCCGCCCGGCTTCACGTCGGCGGGCACGCCGTAGAGCATCAGATGCTTGCCGCCGGGCTCGAACATGATGTGGGCGCCGGGGGCGACGGGCAGGACGGGAAGCGCGACCATCGACATGGTGCCGCCGGTCTTCTTCGTCTCGTGCATCTCGACCCGGATCGGCGCGGGCGCACTGACGCTCAGCAGGCGATCGGCGGTCGGGCCACCCATGATCATGAAGTAACCGCCCGCCGGACGGCCGGCGACAGGCGCAAGACGCACCGCGGCCATCGACACCGCCGGGCGATCGAGCTCGGCGGAACGGGCAAGGCTGCCGGTCACGGCCGCGAGGCCGAGCAGCAGCACGGCGAGCGCGCACGCCGCCCAGCCCATTCTCTTGATCGAAGCCCGCGATTCCATGTCACTTCTGTCCAGATTGGACCCGGGGTGTAAGCCCCCGACTCTCGCGGCGTCCATTCGGGTGCGGCAGCTTGCCACTGTTGCGAGCGCGCAACGGAGTGTGGCGGGGCGCGGTTGGGCGGACCCTTGCACCCCCCTCCCCCCCTCCTTACATGGCCCGGCAGGTGGTCGGCCCGGGTGCTCCGCATCGAGGCCCGGGACGGCCCGGAGACCGTAGCGTTCCAAAAAGAAAAGATTCGGAGAGCGAGACACATGGCCAAAGTCATCGGCATCGACCTCGGCACCACCAACAGCTGCGTCGCCGTCATGGAGGGCTCCGCCCCCAAGGTGATCGAAAACGCCGAGGGCGCGCGCACCACCCCCTCGATGGTCGCCTTCGCCAAGGACGGCGAGCGCCTCGTCGGCCAGCCGGCCAAGCGCCAGGCGGTGACCAACCCCGAGAACACCGTCTTCGCGGTCAAGCGCCTCATCGGCCGCCGCTTCGACGATCCGATGACGCAGAAGGACATCGGTCTCGTCCCCTACAAGATCGCGCGCGGCGGCAATGGCGACGCCTGGGTGTCGGCCGGCGGCAAGGATCTGAGCCCGTCCGAGATTTCCGCCTTCATCCTCCAGAAGATGAAGGAAACCGCCGAGGCCTATCTCGGCGAGACCGTCACGCAGGCGGTCATCACCGTTCCCGCCTACTTCAACGACGCCCAGCGCCAGGCGACCAAGGATGCCGGCAAGATCGCCGGGCTTGAAGTGCTGCGCATCATCAACGAGCCGACCGCGGCGGCGCTCGCCTACGGTCTCGACAAGAAGGACGGCAAGACGATCGCGGTCTACGACCTCGGCGGCGGCACCTTCGACGTGTCGATCCTCGAGCTCGGCGACGGCGTGTTCGAGGTGAAGTCGACCTCGGGCGACACCTTCCTCGGCGGCGAGGACTTCGACGCCAAGCTCGTCGAGTTCCTGGCCGAAGACTTCAAGAAGGCCGAGGGCATCGACCTCCGGAACGACCGCCTCGCGCTGCAGCGCCTGAAGGAAGCGGCCGAGAAGGCGAAGATCGAGCTGTCGTCCTCGGCGCAGACCGAGGTCAACCTGCCCTTCATCACCGCCGACGCGACGGGCCCCAAGCACCTCGTGAAGTCGATCGGCCGCGCCGATCTGGAGCGGCTGGTGTCGGAGCTGATCGAGCGCACCCGCAAGCCCTGCGTCGACGCGATGAACGAGGCGGGCGTGAAGGCCAGCGAGATCGACGAGGTCATCCTTGTCGGCGGCATGAGCCGCATGCCGCGCGTCCGCGCCTTCGTGAAGGAAATCTTCGGCAAGGAGCCGAACACCTCGGTGAACCCCGACGAGGTCGTCGCCATGGGCGCGGCGATCCAGGCGGGCGTGCTCCAAGGCGACGTCAAGGATGTGCTGCTGCTCGATGTGACCCCGCTGTCGCTCGGCATCGAGACGCTCGGCGGCGTGTTCACGCGGATGATCGACCGCAACACGACGATCCCGACCAAGAAGTCGCAGGTCTACTCGACCGCCGAGGACAACCAGCAGGCCGTCACCATCCGCGTCTTCCAGGGCGAGCGCGAGATGGCGGCAGACAACAAGCTGCTCGGCCAGTTCGACCTTGTCGGCATTCCGGCGGCGCCCCGCGGCGTGCCGCAGATCGAGGTCACCTTCGACATCGACGCCAACGGCATCGTCAACGTCTCGGCGAAGGACAAGGGCACCGGCAAGGAGCAGCAGATCCGCATCCAGGCCTCGGGCGGCCTGTCGGACGCCGACATCGAGAAGATGGTCAAGGACGCCGAATCCTTCGCCGCCGAGGATAAGAAGCGCCGCGCCGCCGTCGAGGCGCGCAACGGCGCGGACAGCCTCATCCACTCGACCGAGCGCCAGCTCGTCGAGCATGGCGACAAGATCGACGGTGCGCTGAAGGGCGAGATCGAGACCGCGGTCGCGGTTCTCAAGGGCGTGCTCGATTCGGGCGACGCCGACGAGATCAACGCCAAGGCGCAGGCGCTGATGCAGGTGTCGATGAAGCTCGGCGAGGCGATCTACAAGCAGCAGCAGGAGGCGGGCGACGCCGCGGCTGCCGGCGACACGACCGCCAAGACCGACGACGTCGTCGACGCCGAATTCTCGGAAGTCGAAGACGACAAGAAGTAAGAGCGATGGGGATCGCTCACCCGGCCGCCCCTTCCCCTTGCGGGAAGGGGCGCGCGCCGCGTAACGCTCATCGGGGGCGGGCCTGATGACCGAAACGGATTACTACGAGCTGCTCGAAGTCGAGCGGACGGCGGACGACAAGACGCTGAAGAGCGCCTACCGCCGCCTCGCCATGCAGTGGCACCCCGATCGCAATCCCGGCGACGCCGCGGCGGAAGCCCGCTTCAAGGCGATCAACGAGGCCTATGACTGCCTCAAGGACCCGCAGAAGCGCGCCGCCTACGACCGCTTCGGCAAGGCCGCCTTCCAAGGTGGCGGCGGCGGCCATGGTGGCTTCGGGGCCGACGACATCGGCGGCTTCTCGGACATCTTCGAGAACATCTTCGGCGACGTCTTCGGACGCCAGCGCGGCGGCGGCGGACGGCAGCAGGTCTTCCGCGGGGCCGACCTGCGCTACGACCTCGAACTGAGCTTCGAGGAGGCGTTCAGCGGCAAGGAGGCCGAGGTCACCATCGACGTCTCTACCGGCTGCAGCCACTGCAACGGATCGGGCGCCACGCCGGGAACGCGGTCGAGCACCTGCGGCACCTGCAATGGCCACGGCAAGGTGCGGATGAACCAGGGCCTGTTCCTCGTCGAACGCGCCTGCCCAACCTGCCGCGGCGCCGGCCAGGTCATCGAGGATCCGTGCAACCGCTGCCACGGCTCGGGCCGGGTCGAGCAGCGCAAGACGCTGCAGGTGAAGGTGCCCGCCGGTGTCGATGACGGCACCCGCATCCGCCTGTCGGGCGAGGGCGAGGCCGGCCTGCGCGGCGGGCCGCCGGGCGACCTTTACATCTTCGTCCATCTGAAGCCGCACGCCATCTTCAAGCGCGAGGGGACGACGCTGTTCGCCGCCGTGCCGATCTCGATCACCACCGCCGCGCTCGGCTGCGAGATCGACGTGCCGTGCCTCGACAAGAAGCCGGCGACGGTGAAAATCCCGGCGGGCACCCAGTCGGGCAAGCAGTTCCGGCTGCGCGGCCGCGGCATGCCGGCGCTCAACGGCTCGGGCCAGGGCGATCTCATCATCCAGGTCGACGTCGAGACCCCGACGAAGCTCAGCCCGCGCCAGCGCGAGCTGCTCGAGGAGTTCCGCGCGCTCGAGGGCGACGGCAGCGGCTGCCCGAAGTCGACCGGCTTCTTCTCGAAGCTCAAGGAAGCCTGGGACGAGCTGACGGATTAGTCCCGGCAGTTCATCGAAGCCTCACCCCCGCCTGTCACATTCGTCCCTTTTCGGGCGCTGCCGGCGCGCTACCAACACGGGGCGCGGGGCAGCGCGATGGAGGGCGGCATGATCATCGGACGGCGTGATTTTCTGATGGGCGCATCGGGGCTCGGGCTCGGCGGGCTGGCGGGTCCGGCGCTGGCCGCGATCGAGCCGGGGCTGAAGGCGGTGCTCGACCGCATCGCCTGGGATGCCCTCGGCCACGACCCCGAGACGCTGAGCCTGCTCGGCCTCGACACCGGCGCGAACGCCGCGGCGCGCGGCCGGCTCTCCGACCGCTCGGCGGCGAGCCGCAGCCGGGTTGCGGCCGATGTCGCGCGCTATCGCGGGTGGCTCCGCGGAGTCGACCGGTCGCGCCTCAAGGGCCACGACCGGCTGCTCGCCGACTCGGTCGGCTACACGCTCGCCAATGCAGCGGCGGGCGCGCGCTTCGACTATGGCAATCCGTACGGCTTCGGCGGCGGCAACCCCTATGTCATCAGTCAGCAGGACGGCGCCTATCAGGGCGTGCCGGAGTTCCTCGATTCGGTGCACCGCGTTGAGACTGCGGCTGACGCCGAGGCCTATCTCGCGCGCCTGTCGGCCTTCGCAACCGCGCTCGATCAGGAGACCGAGGTCGCCCGCGGCGACGCCGCCAAGGGTGTGATCCCGCCGGTGTTCCTGCTCGACACCGTCCTCGAACAGATGGGCGCGATGCTGGCGACCCCGGCCGCCGAGCAGCGGATGGTGTCGTCGCTGGCGACCCGCGCCAAGGCCAAGGGCCTCCCCGGCGACTGGGCCGGGCGCGCGACGAAGATCGTCGCGGGGAGCATCTACCCGGCGCTCAACCGCCAGCTCGCGGTCGTCGGCGCGATGCGCGAGAAGGCGACGGCGGACGCCGGCGCATGGAAGCTGCCGCAGGGCGACGCCTATTACCGCTGGCAGCTTCAATATGCGACGAGCACCGATCTCGACCCCGAGACGATCCACCGCATGGGTCTGGAGCAGGGCGCCGATCTCGACGCCAAGATGGATGCGGTGCTGAGGTCGCAGGGGCTGACGCAAGGTACGGTCGGCGAGCGGCTGACCGCGCTGACCAAGGACCCCAAGCAGCTGTTTGCCAACACCGACGCCGGCCGCGCCGAGGCGGTCGCCTATGTCGAGCAGAAGATCGCCGAGCTGCGGGGGCTGATTCCGCGCTTCTCGAAGATGCGGATGAAGGCCGATCTCGTCGTCAAGCGGGTGCCGGCCGACATCGAGGCGGGCGCATCGCTCGGCTACATGAACTTCGCCTCGCTGGATGGCTCGCGGCCTGCGATCTACTACATCAACCTGCGCGATACGGCGAACTGGCCGCGCTACACGATCCCGTCGCTGTCGGCGCACGAGGGCATCCCCGGGCACACCTGGGAGGGGGCCTATATCGCCGAGAACCGCGACAATGTTCCGCTGCTGTCGTCGCTGCTCGGCTTCAACGCCTTCACCGAAGGCTGGGCGCTCTATTCGGAGCAGCTCGTCGACGAGCTCGGCTTCTACGAGAACGATCCGTTCGGACGGCTCGGCATGTATCAGGCGCTGCGCTTCCGTGCCTCGCGGCTGGTCGTCGACACCGGTCTCCACGCCAAGAAGTGGAGCCGGGAGCAGGCCATCGACTATCTCGCGTCGAGCACGGGGCGCAGCCGCGTCGCCTGCACCAGCGAGATCGACCGCTATTGCGCCTCGCCGGGCCAGGCCTGCGGCTACAAGGTCGGCCATACCGAAATCGTGCGGCTGCGCGACAAGGCGACGGCGGCGTTGGGCGCCAAATATGACGTCCGCGACTTCAACGACGCGGTGATGCGCGCCGGCGCGATGCCGCTGGCGGTGCTCGCCTCCGCGATCGATGACTATATCGCGGCTGCCAAGGCTTAGGCTGAGCCGGGGCGCGGAAGTTCAATCAAAGTATAAAGCCGGGAGGGGATCAAACCTCCTGCTGGCGGGCCGACGGTGGAAAGAGCGCGCCCCGCGACGCGAGTCGCGGGGCGGTGCGCAGTGTGATGGCGGGCGCGGGGTGTAGGACAGCGGTTTTTCGCGGGCGGCTGTGGTGGATGGCTGGGGTGCGTCCTCGCGGTCACAGGCGGCCTCCCCCGCCCTGACAGTAGCTCAGCCGCGCCGCCGCCGCGCCACGCCCGCCATCACGAGGCCGAGGCCGAGCAGGCCGATCATGCCGGGCTCGGGAACGGGGTTGCCGCCGCCGAAGGTGGACACCGACGCCCCGGTGATCAATCCGTTGTAGGTGGCGAAGTCGCCGAAATATCGGAGAAAGCTACCGCTCGAGGACGTGACATAGAAATAGTCGGACATCTGGAAGGTGATGTTGCCGGAGCCCGTCAGCGGCATCCCCGGGACCACGATGCCGTCAACCGACGAGAAGGGCGCCGAGCCCTCGACATAGGCATTGGCGCTGGCGCCAATGGAGCGGCTGACGGTGTCGCCGGTCTGGGCGTCGACGGTCGCGGTGCTGCTCCCGGACGAGTTCTGCAGGTAGGTGTAGCCCCCGGACGATCCGAACAGCATCCAGTACAGATTGCCGGATGCCTGACCGATGGGGCCGCTCAGCGTGGTGCCGAACACTTCGAGCGTGGCCACGAGATTGGCCGGGGCGCCGACGTCGGAGCCGCCCTGGAACCCCGTCGACGGACTGGTGTCGAGGGGGTTGCCGATCTGAGCGCCAGCCGCGGCGGTATCGAAGCGGTAGGTCAGGCGAAAGGTCGCACCGGGCCCCACGTCCGTCTGGTTGGTGTAGTTGCAGCCGCTCACCGCACTGCAATCGGCGTAGTAGCTGCCGCCGGTGAGCGTGCCGGTGAAGGTGTAGTCGAGGATCGCCGCCTCGACGGGTGCAGCGACGGCAGCGGCGACGACGGCCGCAGTGAAGATGTTGGATCGCACGGAATATCCCCCTCGCCGGCGGAAGCCGACTACGGCAGGGGCTGCACGAAACAGACCGTTTCGGTCCCGACACGACATTTCAGCGGGTTAGGCGGAAGGCAATCGGCTCGGTTGCGCGAAACTGTAAGAATTTCCGACGTTTTAGGTCGGATTAAGGTCGCGCCTGTTGCGGGGGGGGTGGTACCCGTCGGGAGACGGAGCGGGGGCGCGGAGTGAATCCGCGCCGTCGGTCCTGTCGTCCGGCTGGGCCGGACGCAGGCCGGCCGGGTGAGCCGTGAGTCTGTCGCGAGCAGGCGAACGCGGTCGCGTTCGCTCCGCTCGCGGCAGCCGCGGATCACCTACACATCCAGATTCGCCACGTTCAGCGCGTTATCCTGGATGAACTCGCGGCGGGGTTCGACGACATCGCCCATGAGCTTGGTGAAGATCTCGTCGGCGTGGTCGGCCTCGCTGATCTCGACGCGCAGCAGCGAGCGGTTCGAGGGGTCGAGTGTCGTTTCCCAGAGCTGTTCGGCGTTCATCTCGCCCAGCCCCTTGTAGCGCTGGATCGAGAGGCCCTTGCGGCCCGCCTCGAGCACCGCGTCGAGAAGCTCGGACGGGCGGTGGATGGCGAGGTCGCCGAGCCTCGCCGGGCTGGCGTAGGCGTCCGCCGCCTCGATGGCGAGGCCGTGGAGCTTGCGCGCCTCGGCTGAGACGAGCAGCGCACGGTCCACGACATAATGGTCGGCAACGCCGCGGTAGGTGCGGTTGACGTGGTAGCCGCCCTCGGCCGCGACGTCGGCCTGCCAGACGCCCTCGGCATCGCTGGCGTTGAGCCAGGCGGCGAGGCGCGCGGCGATCGCGGCCTGCTTCGCGGGATCGTCGGCCGCCGCCGGATCGAGCCCGCCACCGAGCGCCAGCGCCTCCAGCAGCCGGGTGTCGTAGCGGCGCGGCACATAGGTCATCAGCGTGCGCATGCGACGGGCGTGCTCGACGAGATGGGCGAGATCGGCGCCGGTGCGCGAGCCGCCTGCCGTCTCCAGCACCAGCCCGCCGAGTCCGGCCTCGACGAGATAATCATCGAGCGCGGCGTTGTCCTTCAGATAGACCTCCGACCGGCCGCGGGCGACCTTGTAGAGCGGCGGCTGGGCGATGAAGAGATGCCCGCCCCGGATCAGCTCGGGCATCTGGCGGTAGAAGAAGGTCAGCAGCAGCGTGCGGATGTGCGCGCCGTCGACGTCGGCGTCCGTCATGATGACGATCTTGTGGTACCGCAGCTTCTCGATGTTGAACTCGTCGCGGCCGATGCCGGTGCCCATCGCCTGGATGAGCGTTCCGATCTCCTTGGAGCCGAGCATGCGGTCGAAGCGCGCGCGCTCGACGTTGAGGATCTTGCCGCGCAGGGGAAGGATCGCCTGATTGTGGCGGTTGCGGCCCTGCTTGGCGGAGCCGCCAGCGGAGTCGCCCTCGACGAGGAACAGCTCGGACTTGGCCGGGTCCTTCTCCTGACAGTCGGCGAGCTTGCCGGGGAGCGAGGCGACCGAGAGCGCGCCCTTGCGGCTGGCCTCGCGCGCCTTGCGCGCCGCCTCGCGCGCGATGGCGGCATCGACGATCTTCTGGATGATCGTGCGGGCGTGCTGGGGGTTCTCCTCCAGCCACTCAGCGAGCTTGTCGGCCATCAGCGATTCAAGCGGCTGGCGCACCTCGGAGGAGACGAGCTTGTCCTTGGTCTGCGAGCCGAACTTCGGATCGGGCAGCTTGACCGAGATGATCGCGGTCAGCCCCTCGCGCATGTCCTCGCCGGTCGGGGCGACCTTCTCCTTTTTGAGGATGCCCGACTTCTCGGCGTAGTTGTTGAGCGTGCGAGTGAGCGCGGCGCGGAAGGCGGCGAGGTGGGAGCCGCCGTCGCGCTGCGGGATGTTGTTGGTGAAGCAGAGAACCTGCTCGTAGTAGCTGTCGTTCCATTCGAGCGCGACGTCGATGCCGACATCGTCGCGCGCGCCCGACACCGCGATCGGCTCGGGGATCAGCGCCTGCTTGGCGGAATCGAGGTACTTCACGAAGGCGGCGACGCCGCCCTCGTAGAAGAGTTCGACGGTCTTGGGCTCGGCGTGGCGCGCGTCGGTGAGGATGAGGCGGACGCCTGAATTGAGGAAGGCGAGCTCGCGGAAGCGGTGCTCGAGCCGCTCGAAGCTGAAATCGGTGACGTTGCGGAAGGTGCCGCCGTCGCCGCGAACGCGCTCGATGGAGGGCAGGAAGGTGACCGATGTGCCCTTCTTGTCGCCCTGCGGCCCGACAGCCTTCAGCGGCGCTTCGGCGTCGCCGTGGCGGAAGCGCATGTAATGCTCCTCGCCGTCGCGCCAGATGCGCAGATCGAGCCATTCGCTGAGCGCGTTGACGACCGACACGCCCACGCCGTGGAGGCCGCCCGACACCTTGTAGGCGTTCGAGTCCTCGCTGTTGTCGAATTTCCCGCCGGCGTGGAGCTGGGTCATGATGACCTCGGCCGCCGAGACACCCTCCTCGGGGTGGATGCCGGTCGGGATACCGCGGCCGTTGTCCTCGACAGTGCAGGAGCCGTCGGGGTTGAGCGTGATGAGGATGCGGTCGCAGTGGCCGGCGAGCGCCTCGTCGATGGCGTTATCCGAAACCTCGAATACCATGTGGTGCAGGCCCGAGCCGTCGTCGGTGTCGCCGATGTACATGCCCGGCCGCTTGCGGACCGCATCGAGGCCTTTCAGGACCTTGATCGACTCCGCGCCATATTCGCTCGTCTTGGGTTCGTCGCTCAACGCCTTATCCTTCCACCGCGAGCGCGCCCTGCGCCACGCTCACGAACGTCGCCGCCCCATCGAGGCCGGCGAACAGCGACCGGTCCGTTCCGGTCATCCAAACCTGCGCGCCCGTCCCGGCGAGCCGGTCGAACAGCGCCTCGCGGCGGCCCGCATCGAGATGCGCGGCCACCTCGTCGAGCAGGAGCACCGGCGCCTTGCCGCGCCGCACCCCCACCAGCCCCGCATGCGCCAGCACGAGGCCGAGCAGCAGCGCCTTCTGTTCCCCGGTCGAGCAGCGCTCGGCGGGCATCTCCTTGTCCGCATGGACTACCAGCAGGTCCGTGCGGTGCGGGCCGAGCGTCGCGCGTCCGGCCGCCGCATCCTGCGACCGCCGGCGACGGAACTCATCGGCCAGCGCATCGGCGACATCGCCGGTGCCGCTCGCTTCTAGCGCATCCTCGGCCCAGCCGTCCACGCGTACACGCGCGCGTGCGAAGGGACCCGCGGGCACGCGCGCCAGCGCCTCGGCGAGCGCCTGCACCGTGTCGCGCCGCGCCTCCGCGATGGCCGCGCCATGGTCGGCCATCTGGCGTTCGAGCGCGGCGAGCCAGGCCGGATCGGCCTGCCGTTCTTCGGCGAGCAGGCGGTTGCGCGCCCGCATCGCCGCATCGTAGCGCGCCGCCTGACCCGCGTGCCCCGGATGAAGCGCCAGCGTCAGCCGGTCGAGGAAGCGCCGCCGGCCGGTCGCGCCCTCGCTGAACAGCCGGTCCATCGCCGGGGTCAGCCACAGCACCGACAGCCATTCGGCGAGACTGGCGACCGCCGCCGCCGCCCCGTTCACCCGCACCTGCCGCCGCTCGGCTGCGGTCGCGGTGGTGCCGGTGCCGATCTCGACCGCGCCGCCGCTGTCGACGGTGGCGGCGACCGCCCAATGGCCGGGGCCGCCGCTGCGCGCGAGGTCGGACAGGGCCACGCCGCGCAGGCCGCGCCCGGGGCTCAGCAGCGAGATCGCCTCGAGAAGATTGGTCTTGCCGGCGCCGTTCTCGCCGGTGACGACGACGGGGCCCGGCCCCGCCGAAACCGTCCCTTCCATATAGGAACGGAAGTCGCGGATCGCCACCCGCGCGACCCAGGCGGGCGGGGGTGTCGGAGGCGTGTCGGTGGGCGCGCCGTCGGGCATCGCTCCGGCTTTAGCCGACGGCGATTCCCGCGCCTAGCGCGCGAAGCGGTCCTTGAGCGCGATCATCGCGAGCGCGGCGCGTGCGGCGTCGCCGCCCTTGTCCTTGTCGGCGCGGCGGGCGCGGACCCAGGCCTGATCGTCGTTCTCACAGGTCAGCACGCCGTTGCCGATGGCGAGGCCGTCGAGCGTCAGCGCCATGATCCCGCGCGCGCTTTCGTTGGAGACCACCTCGAAATGGTAGGTCTCGCCGCGGATGACGACGCCGAGTGCGACATATC
>JADCGM010000240.1 GCA_020249025.1 Alphaproteobacteria bacterium | reverse complement strand
CGAAAGCGTCGCGTCCTTCAGGACGCTGCCGTCATGCTCTGCGAGAAGGAGAACGCTCATCCGATCACTCCCGCGGTCTTGAGATTGTCGATCAGCTCGTCGACCGACTTCACCTTGATGCCCGCCTGCCGCTTCGGCGGCTCGGCGACCTTGACGACGCTGACGCGCGGGCTGACGTCGACGCCGTAATCGGCGGCGGTCTTGTTCGCGATCGGCTTCGACTTCGCCTTCATGATGTTCGGCAGCGACGCATAGCGCGGCTCGTTGAGGCGCAGGTCGGTGGTGACGATGGCGGGGAGCTTGAGGCTCACCGTCTCGAGACCGCCGTCGACCTCGCGGGTCACCGCGACCGCATCGCCCGAGGGCTCGACCTTCGAGGCGAAGGTGCCCTGGCCCCAGCCGGTCAGCGCGCCGAGCATCTGCCCGGTCTGGTTGGCGTCGTCGTCGATCGCCTGCTTGCCGAGGATGACGAGGCCGGGGGCCTCTTCCTTGGCGATGGCGGCGAGCAGCTTGGCGACGCCGAGCGACTCGGTCGGGCCGTCATGGACGACGAGGATGCCGCGGTCCGCGCCCATCGCCAGCGCGGTGCGGATCGTCTCCTGCGCCTGCTGCGGGCCGACCGAGACCACGACGATCTCGGTCGCGACGCCCTTTTCCTTCAGGCGGATCGCCTCTTCGACGGCGATTTCGTCGAAGGGGTTCATGCTCATCTTGACGTTGGCGAGCTCGACGCCCGAGCCGTCCGGCTTGACCCGGACCTTCACATTGTAGTCGACGACCCGTTTGACGGGCACGAGCACCTTCATGGGATGCCTCCGAGGGCTGCTGAACGGTGGAAATGCGCCGCAGGCGTTTGCGGAAAAGCGGGGGTCAAGTCAACCGTGCCGCACTGCACAAACTGGGAGGGGCAGGTGCGGATTTCAGCGGTTGGCGCCGGGCGTCCACAGCACGTCGCCGCCAGCCCGCGCGTTGACCGCGCGCGACAGCACGAACAGGTGGTCCGACAGCCGGTTGAGATAGGCGAGCGCGTGGGGGTTGACCGCCTCCTCGCCGGCCAGCGCGGTCGTCACCCGCTCGGCGCGGCGGACGGTGGTGCGCGCCAGATGCAGATGCGCTGCCGCCGGGGTGCCGCCCGGCAGCACGAACGAGGTCAGCGGCGCGAGCGCCGCGTTCATCGCGTCGATCTCCGCCTCCAGCCGCTCGACCTGCGCGGCGACGATGCGCAGCGCGCCCTCGATCCCGTCGGGCGTCGCGAGGTCCGCCCCAAGATCGAACAGGTCGTTCTGGATGCGCGCCAGCATCGCATCGTCCTCGCCCCCGGCATGCAGCCGGACGAGCCCGATCGTCGCATTGGCCTCGTCGACCGCGCCATAAGCCTCGACGCGCAGATCGTGCTTGGCGCGGCGCGAGCCGTCGACGAGACCCGTGGTCCCGTCGTCGCCGGTGCGCGTGTAGATGCGGTTGAGCTTGACCATCAGCTGCCGTTGCCGAAGCGGCCGAGCGCTGCGAACAGGATGACGACGAGCAGGATCGTCAGCGCCTGGAAGCGCACGCGGTAGTTCATCATCTTGTTCGATTGTTCGCCGGTGATGTCCTTGCCCTGCGCCATGATGATGACGCCGCGCACGAGCACGACCGCAGTGGCGATCGCCGCAAGGACGATCAGGATGATGATGAACGTGTCCATGAAACTGCCTGACTGCTGAACCGCCCCCTATATGGGCGCTTGCGCGCGCCGGGCCAACAGACGACGGCGCATCGGGTTGCCTGCCATTTGAGGGGGGGCTGCTTGCGATTTGGCGGAAGTCCGCCGAAATTCGTTGCGGAAGCCGTGACAAATCGTGCTGCCGTATTATATCGCTGACACAGCGCGGCGCGGGAGCCGCGTGATTCGGGAGGGAATTCGCATGACTTCGAAGGTTGCGCTGGCGCTTGCCCTGATCGCCTCGCCGCTGGTCGCCGTATCCGCGCAGACCGCTGCCCCCGCCAAGAAGGCGGTGACGAGCGCCAACGATCTGCCGACCTACAATTACAAGCTGGCCGCCGCGCCGAGCGAGCTGGTCGCCGGTCCGCTCGAGCCCGTGCTGAAGCTCGCCGACGCGGTTCTCGCCGACGACGCCAAGACGGTCGCCGGCTACGACATCAAGGATCTCGCGACGCGCGAAGGGCTGATCGGCCGCCAGATTTCGGCGGCGCTGCTCCGCAAGGACGTGGCCCGGGTCAAGTCGCTCGCCGCCGAACTGCGCTCCATCCAGGAGCGCCCCGACCGCAAGCTCACCGCCGGCCTGATGACCGAGATCGTCGCGGAAAGCTGCGTGTCGGCCAATCCGCAGGCGACCGCGTCGAAGCTCGCCGCCGAGCGCCTGTCGAAGCTGCCCTATGACCAGCTCGACACCTGGATGAAGCAGCAGCGCGCCGGTCTGTCGACCGCGAACCCCGATCTGCTCATCGGCAGCCTGAAGCAGCAGCTCGACCCGGTCGTCGCGGCCAATGGCGGCAACGTCAATCAGGCGATCGCCGCCAGCATCGTCGGCGCCAAGGCGGCGCTGCAGTGCAACTATCAGGTCGCCCCGCAGCTCGCGGCGGCGCTCGGCGCGATCATCGACAAGCAGGCCGCGGCCGCGCCGAAGACCGACATCTGGGCCGAGCGCCAGGTCACGCTCACCGAGGGCATGAAGGCCAAGCCGGTCGGCGTCGCGATCTGGGACTCGGGTGTCGACATGAGCCTGTTCAAGCAGGCCTCTGACCCCGTCATCGCCATCGACGGCGACGGCAAGGTGATGAAGGACGCGCTGCTGCGTCCGGCTGGCGAATATGCCGCCAAGGCCCAGCAGCTGATGGATCTGGTCAAGGGCTCGATGGACCTTCAGGCCGGGCAGATGACCGCCGAGGCGACCGCCTTCCAGGCCACCGTCCGCGGGCTGAAGCCGGAGCAGGCCAAGCAGTTCTCCGAGGAGATGGGCTTCGTCGGCAGCTATGTCCACGGCACCCATGTCGCGGGCATCGCCACCGCCGGCAATCCGTTCGCCCGCGTGCAGGCGGTGTCGATGCACTGGCCGGTCAAGCAGGAGGAGCTGCGGCTCAGCCGCGAGATCTCCGAGCGTCGCGCCGCCTTCTACAAGACCGCGGTCGCGCGGATGAAGACCTCGGGCGTGCGCGTCGTCAACATGAGCTGGCGCGTCAGCCCGGCGATGTTCGAGGGCATCCTGCAGCTGCAGGGCGGCATGCCCGACGCCGCCGCGCGCAAGAAGCTCGCCGAGGAGCTGTTCGCGATCGAGAAGGCCGGGCTGACCGAGGCGATCAAGTCGGCCCCCGAGATCCTGTTCGTCGCCGGCGCCGGCAACGAGGCCAACGACGCCAACTTCGCCGATTACATCCCGGCGGGCATCTCGGCCCCGAACCTGCTGACCGTCGGCGCGGTCGACAAGGCCGGCCGCGAGGCGCTGTTCACCTCGATCGGCGGCGCGGTCGCCATCTACGCCAACGGCGTCGAGGTTGAGAGCTTCTTCCCGGGCGGCCAGCGCCGGGCGCTGTCGGGAACCTCGATGGCGAGCCCGCAGGTGGCGAACACCGCCGCCAAGCTCGTTGCGATGAAGCCCGAGATGACCGGCGCACAGCTGCGCGAACTGCTGGTCGGCACGGCCGACACGCAGGGCCGCGTCAAGCTGCTCAACCCGAAGAAGGCGTTCCAGACCGCGGGCATCGCGCTCTAGGCAAGGCTCGCCAGTCGGATAGCTTCCCCCGGCGGGGTGGCGGCGGTAGGGGCTCCGTGCCGATCACGCCGTCACACCACCGGGGGAAGCCGAATGTCCGACCTGTCTCGTCCGCGCCGCTCCGCGCTGTATCTCCCGGCGTCCAACGCGCGTGCGGTCGAGAAAGCGAAGACCCTCGATTGCGATGTCGTCATCCTTGATCTCGAGGACGCCGTCGCCCCGGACATGAAGGTCGAGGCGCGCGCCGCCGCGGTCGCTGCGGTCGAGAGCCGCTCCTTCGGCCATCGCGAGCTCATCGTCCGCATCAACGGCTTCGGGACGCCGTGGATGGACGACGACATGGCGGCCATCGTCGCCGCGAAGCCCGATGGCGTTCAGGTGCCCAAGATCGACACCCCGCAGCAGGCGGCCGAGGCGGTGCGCATGGCGCGCGATCTGCCGCTCTGGGCGATGATCGAAAGCCCGCGCGCGGTGCTGGCGGCGGGCGACATCGCCGGCGTCGAGGGCGTCTTCTCGATCGTCGGCGGGCTCGCCGATCTCGCCAAGGACCTGAAGGCGACGCCCGGCCCCGACCGCACCGAGCTGCTCTACGCCATCCAGGCGATCCTCGTCGCTGCGCGTGCCCATGGGCGCATCGCGCTCGATGGCGTCCACACCGACATCCACGATCTCGACGGCCTCGCCCGCGCCGCGGCGCAGGGCGCGGCGATGGGCTATGACGGCAAGACCGTCGTCCACCCCAGCCATATCGAGGCCGCCAACCGCGCCTTCTCGCCGAGCCCGCAGGCGATCGAGGATGCGCGCGGGCTTCTCGCCGCGCACGAGGCGGCCAAAGCCGAGGGCCGCGGGGTGACCACCTTCAAGGGCAAGATGGTCGAGGTGCTCCACGTCGCCGAGGCGAAGCGGATGCTCGCCTTCGCCGACGCAATCGCGGCGCGCGGCTGAAGCTCAGCCCACGGGACCGGGCTTCGGCAGCAGCATCTGCTGCCGGATCAATTCGCGGCGCTGCGCATCGTCGAAGTTGCGGCGCGCGTCGCGCTCCTCCTCGGCCCACTGCGCGCGGGTCAGGCAGCGCTTTTTCTTGCGCACCAGCGAGCCGGTTTCGACATCGCCCTTGCAGACGATCTTGTTGGGATCGCGGTTGTCGCCGGGCTTGGCCGGGCCGGTCACAGTGATCTCCCCGGACGGGCCCGCGCTCGCAGCAGCCTTGGCGGGTGCGGGAGCCGATGTTGGCGCGGCGGCCGGCGCTGGCGGCGGGGTGGTCTCTCCCGCAGCCAAGGCGGGAACCGCGATCGCGGCGGCGAGAACAAGCAACAGGCGCATGGAGAGCCTCCCGGACGAGCCGGCGCCATCGCCGCTCGCCCGGTAGTATAGTCACATAACACACCCCGGGCCAAGTGCCCGGGCGCGCTCACCTTTCGGCGGTGCCCGGCACCCGGCCGGCCTCGAGTTGCCGGCCGAGCATCTGCTTGAGCTCCATCTTGCGTTCGAGCACCTGGCGGTCGAGCGTGGCGAGATCGAGCCCGAGGTCGCGCGCCTGCTGGAACAACGCCGTTTCCTCCTCGCGGACATGATGCTGGATCGCCTTCTGCAGCATCTTGACCTTCATGTCGTAGGTCATGTCGTCGGGATCACCGCGCAGGATCGCCT
>JADCGM010000024.1 GCA_020249025.1 Alphaproteobacteria bacterium | reverse complement strand
GGCCTCGCCGATGTTGAGCGGCGGCAGGACGCGAACGACGTTGTCGCCGGCGGCGACGAGCAGGATGCCGTGCGAACGCGCGAAGTTCACGAAGGCGCGGCTGTCCGACTTGCACTTGATGCCGAGCATCAGGCCCATGCCGCGCACGCTCTCGAAGAGGTGGTCATGGTTGGGGATCATCTGCTCGAGCGCAGCGCGCAGACGGCGGCCCTGTTCGGTGACGTTGGCGAGGAACTCGGGCGTCGCGACGACGTCGAGCACGGCCTCGCCCGCGGCCATCGCCAGCGGGTTGCCGCCGTAGGTCGAGCCGTGGGTGCCGACGACCATGCCCTTCGCCGCCTCTTCGGTCGCAAGGCACGCGCCCAGCGGGAAGCCGCCGCCGATGCCCTTGGCGATCGCCATGATGTCGGGGGTCGCGCCCATCTGCTCATAGGCGAAAAGCGTGCCGGTGCGCGCCATGCCGCACTGGACCTCGTCGAGAACGAGCAGGCCGCCGTGCTTGTCGGCGAGCTTGCGCAGGCCCTGCATGAACTCGGGCGTGCCGGGACGGACGCCGCCTTCACCCTGCACCGGCTCGATGAGGAAACCGGCGAAGTCCGGGCCGATCGCCTTCTCGGCGGCCTCGAGGTCGCCGAAGGGCAGGACGGTGAACCAGTCCGGCAGCGGCTCGAAGCCCGAGCGCAGCTTCTCCTGATCGGTCGCCGAAATCGTGGCGAGCGTGCGGCCGTGGAAGGCGTTGGAGAAGGTCAGCAGCCGGTGGCGCTGGGGATTGCCGGTGGCGTAGTGGTAGCGGAACGCGGTCTTGATCGCGCACTCGACGGCTTCCGCGCCCGAGTTGGTGAAGAACACCGTATCGGCGAAGGTGAGGTCGACGAGGCGCTGGGCGAGGTGGCGCTGCTGCGGCGAACCGTACAGGTTCGACGTGTGCATCAGCGTCGCCGCTTGGCGTTGGATCGCGCCGATCAGATGCGGGTGCGAATGGCCAAGCAGGTTGACCGCGATGCCGCTGGCGAAATCGAGCCACTTGTTGCCGGCTTCGTCGAAGAGGTAGCTGCCCTCGCCGCGCACGGGCTCGACTTCGCACCGGGCGTAGACGGGCATCAACGGGCTGATCGCCATGGCGAGGGTCCTTCTCACTCCAAAACGCGAAAAGGCGGCCCCGAACGGCCGCCCCTGTGCGGAGTCGCGCGCTAGCGCGCAATCCGGGGCGAAGTCAAGAATTCGGGCGGCGCGCGACCCCGATCGCGATGACGGCAGCGACCGCCGCGGCCGGCCACAGGGCGGCGAGGCCGAAGCGCCCTTGCGCCACCGCGCCGGCGACAGCGCCGGCCAGCAGCGCCGCCCACAACAGCAGGTGCGGGGTCCAGCCGAAGCGCGCGCCGCCCGAGAGCGCGGCTGCGAGGTGCTGGCCGAGTTTGACGAGCGTCCCGGTCATGTAGGTGAGGCCGATGCGGACCTCGCCGTCCTCGGCGAAGGCGGTGTTGACGCAGCCCATCGCCGCAGCCGTCGCCGCCATCGCGACGGTAAGCCGCCCGAGCTCGCCGCCGAGCGCGCCGAGGATCAGCAGGCCGGCGACGGTGCCAAGGACGGCCCCCAGCCGCCGCGCGCCGGCGCGCTGCCCGGCGAGCGTGCCGAGCACGACGCCGCCGACGAAGGCCAGGATCAGGCCGCCGGCGATCCGCGCATCTTCGCTGCCGCCCGCGAGCGCGACGCCGAGGCGGGTGGTGTTGCCGCTCATGAAGGAGAGGAAGAAGCCGCCGAGCTGAAGGAAGCCGACGGCGTCGACATAGCCGCCGAGGGCTGCGAGCGCGACGGCGAGGCGTCGGGTGCGGGCGTCGGCGCGGATCATCGGCCCGCGCGCCGCGCTAGTTCTTCAGCCGCCAGCCGGTGCGCAGCAGCCGGTAGCTCAGCGCCCACAGCGCCACGTTGATAACGAGCAGCAGCAGCGCGCCCTGCATCAGCCCGCCGTCGGTCGCGCCGATGAAGCCGTAGCGGAAGCCGGCGATGACGCTGTGGAAGGGGTTCCAGACGGCGATTTCGTGCCAGACGCCGCCGAGCCGGTCGATGGTGAAGAAGGTGCCGGACAGCAGCGACAGCGGCTGGACGACGAAATTGGTGACGGCGGCGGCATGGTCGAACTTGTCGGCCCAGATGCCGGTCAGCACGCCGAGCAGGCCGAGCAGGATCGCACCCATCGTGCCGAAATAGAGGATCGCGCCGATATGCTGCGGGGTGACGTGCACGCCCGGCCACAGCGCCATCGCCGCCCACACAGCGAGGCCGACGAGCCAGGCGCGGGTGACGGCGCCGGCGATGTAGCTGACGAGCAGCTCGCCGGCCGACAGCGGCGGCATCAGCGAATCGATGATCGTGCCCTGCACCTTGCCGATGAGGATCGACGAGGAGGTGTTGGCGAAGCTGTTCTGGATCATCCCCATGACGATGAGGCCGGGGGCGAGGAAATCGTTGAACGGAACGCCAAGCACGGTGGCCGCGCCGCGGCCGCCGAGCGCCAGCGTGAAGATCGCCAGAAACAGCAGCGTGGTGATGGCCGGGGCCCAGACGGTCTGCAGCTGCACCTTGAAGAAGCGCCGCACTTCCTTCAGATAGAGGGTCTGCAGGCCGCGCCAGTTGACGAAGGGGATGACCATCACCCCGGGTTCGGCGCGGTCGATCTTCAGCT
>JADCGM010000239.1 GCA_020249025.1 Alphaproteobacteria bacterium | reverse complement strand
GGCTCGCCCAGATGTCGCTCATCGAAAGCTGGCTCGCCTTCCAGAACGGCAACACGGCGAGCGCCGCCGACGCGTGGGCGAAGGCGCTCGCCCCGATCCACGCGCGGGCGACGGCCAACGCGAAACGGCTGCGCAAAGGGCGATAGGGAAAGCCCCCTCCCCCGAACCGGGGGAGGGATGGGGTGGGGGGCTTCCCGGATAGAGCGCCTTGTTCTGAGACACCCCCACCCTGACCCTCCCCCGGTTCGGGGGAGGGGATCTGACCCCCCTACCCCTTCGTCATCTTCACCCACGCATCGACACGCTCTTCAAGCACATCGAGCGGGACCGGGCCGGTCAGCAGCACCACGTCGTGGAACTGGCGGATGTCGAACTTCGGCCCGAGTTCCTTTTGCGCCTTGTCGCGCAGCTCGCTGATCTTCAGCCGGCCGACCATGTAGGCGGTCGCCTGGCCCGGATAGACGATGTAGCGCTCGATCGCCTTGACGATGCCGCCCGGCGCGTCGGCTGAATTGTCCTCGACGTACTTGATCGCCTGTTCGCGGGTCCACCGCTTGTGGTGCAGCCCTGAATCGACGACGAGGCGGATCGCGCGGTGCAGTTCGAGCTGGAGCCGCCCGAAGTCGCGATAGGGGTCGGTGTAGAGCCCCATGTCCTTGGCGAGCTTCTCCGAATAGAGGCCCCAGCCCTCCGAATAGGCGGTGACGCCGCCGAACTGGCGGAACGCCGGCACGTCCTTCAGCTCGGTCTGGATCGCAAGCTGCAGGTGATGGCCGGGCAGGCCCTCGTGGTAGAACAGCGCCTCGACCTCGGTCAGCGGCATGTCCGCCATGTTGTAGAGGTTGGCGTAATAGGTGCCCGGTCGCGAGCCGTCGGGCGCGGGGCGATTGTAGAAAGCCTTGCCCGCCGACTTCTCGCGGAACGGCTCGACCCGCTTCACGACCAGCGGCGCCTTCGGCAGGGTGCCGAAATACTTCGGCAGCAGCGGCGTCACCGCCGCATTGGCCTTCTCGGTCTCGGCGAGATAGAGGGCGCGGCCCTCGTCGGTGTTGGGGGCGTAGAAGCGCTTGTCCTCGCGCATGAACTTGAAGAAGTCCTGCAGCGAGCCCTTGAACCCGGTCTTCGCCATGATGCCGCGCATCTCGCCGTGGATGCGCGCGACCTGATCGAGGCCGAGCTGATGGACCTCGTCGGCGGTGAGATTCGTCGTCGTGTAGTTCTTCAGAAGCGCGGCGTAATAGGCCTTGCCGTCGGCGAAGCGCCACACACCGTCATCGGTGCCGGCGCGGGCCTGCTGCTCGGTCATCAGCGCGATTAGCCGCTCATAGGCGGGCTTGACCGAGGTCACCAGCGCCTGCCGCCCGGCCGCCACCAGCGCGTCCTTCTCCGCCTGCGGGATGGCGAGCGCTGCGACCTTCGCCTTGAAGTCGGCGTAGAGCGCGGTGTCGGGCCCGTCGGTGAACGGTGCGCCGGTCAGCAGGTTGCGCGCGTCCGAGATCACATAGGGGAACACCCACTTGGGCGGCAGCGTCCCGGCCGTCTCGGCATTTCGCGCCTCGGCAAGCAGCTGGTCCATCGCCGGCCCGAGCCCCTGCAGGCGGCTGACATAGGCCTCGGCGTCGCTCTTGGAGCCGACGCGGTGGATGTTGATGAGGAAAGCCGGCAGCTGCGACTGCGGACCATTCATCTGATCGAAGACATAGCCGCGGTCGCGGAACGGAAAGAGCGACGCGCGGCGCGCCATCTGCGCCTCGAACAGACGGTAGCTGAGCTGGCCTTCGGCGCTGAGCGGCGCGCCGGCGAAGCGGCGGCGCATCTCGGCGAGCTGCGCCTCGTCGAAGGCGCGGTCGGCGACCGCCTTGGCGTCCGAATAGTCGCCCCACTTGCCATAGTCGCCGTCGCGGATGCCGCGCTGCGCCTTGCCGAGCGGCGAGCGCGCCAGCGCCGCCTTGTCGTAGTCGGCGAAGAAGGCGTTGAGCGCCGCGGTCTGGTCCGCGGCAGCAGTCGTGGC
Source organism: Alphaproteobacteria bacterium (assembly GCA_020249025.1). Classification (GTDB taxonomy): domain Bacteria; phylum Pseudomonadota; class Alphaproteobacteria; order Sphingomonadales; family Sphingomonadaceae; genus JADCGM01. The sequence continues at coordinate 2,727 of JADCGM010000239.1, read as the reverse complement.
GGTCTGCGCGGGCGCGACGGCGGGCGTGGCGACGGCAAGCGCCGCAGCGGCGGCGAGAAGCATCGGACGAAGCATGACGAGACCCCTGTGTTTCTGATTATGGCCTCGCCTTAGACGAGCCGCCGCCCGCGCGAACACCCCGGACTACGAAAGGCCGGTTCGCTTCGACCAAGCGCGGCCTTGCCGCCCCGCCGGGGGCGCGGCATAGCGCGCGCCATGTCCGCGCTCTATCCCCTCGTCCGCCCGCTGCTGTTCGCGCTCGACGCCGAAACCGCGCACGGGTTGACGATCTCCGCGCTGAAGACCGGCCTCGCCCCGCGCGCCGCCGCCCACGATCCGGTGCTGCGCACGCGGCTCGCCGGGCTTGAGCTGCCCTCGCCGATCGGACTCGCCGCCGGCTTCGACAAGAACGCCGAGGTGCCCGACGCCATGCTCGGGCTCGGCTTCGGCTTCGTCGAGGTCGGCACGCTCACCCCCAAGCCGCAGGCGGGCAATCCGAAGCCGCGCATGTTCCGCCTTCTCGAGGACCGGGCCGTCATCAACCGGCTCGGCTTCAACAACGGCGGCCTCGCTGCGGGGCTCTCCCGGCTGGAGGCGCGGCGCGCGCGCGGCGGCATCGTCGGGGTCAACGTCGGGGCCAACAAGGACTCGGACGACCGCATCGCCGATTACGTCACCGGCGTCGCCGCGGTGCGGCATCTGGCGAGCTACATCACCGTCAACATCTCCTCGCCCAACACGCCGGGCCTGCGCGCGCTGCAGTCGCGGGAGGCGCTGGCGGAGCTGGTCGGGCGCGCGCTCGACGCCCGCGGCGGCGCAACGCCACCGATGTTCGTGAAGGTTGCCCCCGACCTGCTGCCCGAAGACATCGACGACATCTGCGCGGTGGCGCTGGAGTCCGGGCTCGACGGGCTCATCGTCTCCAACACCACCATCGCCCGGCCCGACACGCTGCGCAGCGCGCAGGCAGCCGAGACCGGCGGCCTGTCCGGCGTGCCGCTGTTCGCGCCCTCGACCGCCGTACTGCGCGCCTTCCGCCAGCGCCTCGAAGGCCGCATCGCGCTGATCGGCGCGGGCGGGGTCGCGAGCGGGTCGGACGCCTATGCCAAGCTCCGCGCGGGGGCGGATGCGGTGCAGCTTTACAGCGCGCTCGCCTATGAGGGGCCGGGCCTGCCCGCGCGGATCGGTGCGGAGCTTGCCGCACTGCTGCGCCGCGACGGTTTCGCCAGCCCGGCCGATGTGGTCGGCGCAGATGCCTGACGGGTTGGCGTCGGTGCGACGCCGCGCCTATGGTGCGCGCCCAACGATAAGGGGATGGACGGCGTGAAGGTTGCGATCCTGGGTTTGACGCTGCTGTCGGGCGTCGCATCGGCGGCGATGGCGCAGACCGCGGCGCCGGTCACCGGCTTCTACACCGCCGGCGACCGCGCCACCCGACCCGCCACCGACACCGTCGCCGAAGGCAAGGCTGTCGCCTCCGCCGCCGATCCCCGCGCCGCCGAGGCCGGGGCCGAGATGCTACGCCGGGGCGGCAGCGCCGCCGATGCGGCCGCCGCCATGCTCATCGCGCTGACCGTCGTCGAGCCGCAGTCGTCGGGCATCGGCGGCGGCGGTTTCCTTGTCTACCACGACGCCAAGACCGGCCGAATCGTGACGCTCGACGGCCGCGAGGTCGCCCCGTCGGCCGCGAACCCGCGCCACTTCTTCGGCCCCGACGGTAAGCCCCTGCCCTTCCGCGAGGCGGTGCCCGGCGGCAAGAGCGTCGGCGTTCCCGGCAACATCCGCCTTGTCGCCGAGATGCACCGCCGCTGGGGCCGCCTGCCGTGGGCAGCGCTGTTCGAGCCGTCGATCCGCCTGGCGCGCGACGGTTTCGCCGCCAGCGAGCGCCTCAACACCTTCACGGGCAGCCGCAAGGCCGATCTGCAGCGCTCGCCAGCAGCCAGCGCCACCTTCCTGACGCCCGCCGGCGAGCCGCTGCCCGAAGGCGCGACGGTGCGCATGCCCGAACTCGCCTGGACGCTGGAGCGCATCGCCCGCCTCGGCCCCGACGGCTTCTACAAGGGCCCGGTCGCCAAGCGCATTTCGACAACCGTCAGCGGCGCGCCGAAGAACCCCTCGCCGCTGACCGAGGCCGATCTCGCCGCCTATCGCGTCGCCGAGCGCCCCGCGGTGTGCTCGACCTATCGCAGCTACCGCATCTGCGGCATGGGTCCGCCCTCGTCGGGCGGAATCGGTCTGGCCCAGATGCTCGGCCAGCTCGAACGCTTCGACATGGCCAAGCTCGGCCCCGACAATGTGCTGAGCTGGCACCTGTTCGCCGAAAGCCAGAAGCTCGCGTACGCCGACCGTGCGATGTGGCTTGCCGATCCGGCCTTCGCGCCGGTGCCGACCAAGGGGCTGACCGACCCGGCCTATATCGCCGCGCGCTCGGCGACGATCCGGATGGAGGCCGCCGCCAAGGGCGTGGTCGCCGGCACCCCGCCCGGCGCGCCCGAACGCCCCCGCGCCATCGACCGCGAGGTGCCCTCGACCTCGCACTTCGTCGCGTCCGATGCACAAGGGGACGTCGCTTCGCTGACCTCGACCATCGAGGGGCCGTTCGGTTCGTCGCTGATGGCCGGCGGGTTCATGCTCAACAACGAGCTGACCGATCTCGACCTCGATCCGGTCACGGCCGACGGCCGCGTCTCGTTCAACCGCGTCGAGCCCGGCAAGCGTCCGCGCTCG
>JADCGM010000238.1 GCA_020249025.1 Alphaproteobacteria bacterium | reverse complement strand
GGGCATCACCGCATAGGTCGCGCCGTGCAGCCGGTCGCGGCCCTGGATCACGAGCCGCTCGGTGCCGATGCCGTCGATCCTCGCGCCCATCGCGACAAGGCAGCGGGCGAGATCGACGATCTCGGGCTCGCGCGCGGCGTTCTCGATGACGGTCTCGCCCTTCGCCAGCACCGCCGCCATCAGCACGTTCTCGGTCGCGCCGACCGACACGGTCGGGAACACGATCCGGCCGCCGCGCAGGCCGCCCTTGGGTGCGGTCGCCTTCACATAGCCAGCGGCGAGCTCGATCTCGGCGCCGAGATGCTCGAGGCCCTTCAGATGCAGGTCGATCGGGCGGTTGCCGATGGCGCACCCCCCCGGCAGCGACACGGTCGCCACGCCTTCGCGCGCCAGCAGGGGCCCGAGCACGAGGATCGAGGCGCGCATCTTCCGGACGATGTCATAGGGCGCGACCGTCGAGGTGATGCGGCTGGCGCGCGCGGTCATTACCCGCCCGAACTCCTCGGGCCGCGAGCCCTCGATCATCGTCGAGACGCCGTGGCCGTTGAGCAGATGGCCGAAGGTGTCGACGTCGGCGAGGCGTGGCAGGTTCCGGAGCGTCAGCGGCTCGTCGGTGAGCAGCGCGCACGGCATGAGCGTGAGCACGGCGTTCTTGGCGCCCGAAATCGGGATGCGGCCGGCGAGCGTGCGCCCGCCGCGGATGCGGATCTGGTCCATCCCTGGTGCTTAGCGCGCCGCTAGAGCCGCGGCAACGTGACCCCGCGCTGACCCATGTATTTGCCGGCCCGGTCGGCGTAGCTCGTCTCGCAGGGTTCGTTGCCCTGAAGGAACAGGAACTGGCACGCGCCCTCGTTGGCGTAGATGCGCGCGGGGAGCGGCGTCGTGTTCGAGAATTCGAGCGTGACGTGCCCTTCCCAGCCGGGCTCCAGCGGGGTCACGTTCACGATGATCCCGCAGCGCGCATAGGTCGACTTGCCGAGGCAGATCACGAGCACGTCTCGCGGGATGCGAAAATATTCGACCGTCCGCGCCAACGCGAAGCTGTTGGGCGGGATGATGCAGACGTCGGTCTTTCGGTCGACGAAGCTCGTCGGCGAGAAGTTCTTGGGGTCGACGGTCTGGCTGTCGACATTGGTGAAGATCTTGAACTCGTCGGCGACGCGCGCGTCGTAACCGTAGGACGACAGGCCGTAGGACACGCAGCCGTCGCGGCGCTGGCTTTCGACGAACGGCTCGATCATGCCGTCCTCCAGCGCGCGCTGCCGGATCCAGCGGTCGGACATCACGGACATCGGGTTCCCCTATCGGATATGAAGCACGCAGATCAGCGTGAACAGGCGGCGCGCGGTGTCGAAATCGACCTCGACCTTGGCGGCCAGCCGTTCGGCGAGCAGCTCGGCCGCTTCGTTGTGGATGCCGCGGCGGGCCATGTCGATGGTCTCGATCTGGCTCGGCGAGGCGTTGCGGATGGCTTTGTAATAGCTGTCGCAGATGGCGAAATAGTCGCGGACGATGCGCCGGAACGGCGACAGCGGCAGCACGACGGTTTCGAGATCCCGGCTGTCCTCGGCGCGGATGTCGATGGCGAGCCGCCCCTCCTCGACGCGCATGACGATGCGGAACGGGCCGGCATAGCCGTCGTCATAGGCGGTCAGCGGCGCGAAGCGGTTGCCTTCAAGCAAGTCGAAGATGGCGACGCGGCGCTCTTGCTCCACATCGGCGTTGCGCCAGAGGATGGTGCGCTCGTCGAGATCGACCGAGATGATGCGGGGATCGGTCATGGCGCGTCCGGGAAGGCGTTGACGAGCTTGGCGAGGCCTCGGCGGACAGGCGCGAGGTCGCCGTCGTTGGTCTTGCCGAGCCGCACCACGACCAGCCGCTTCGACGGCACGATCACCACATATTGGCCGAGATGGCCGATCGCGGCGTAGGCGTCGGTGGGACCGGAGGCGGGAAACAGCGCGTCCTCGCGACCCTCGGGGCGCGGCCGGTTGAGCCAGAAATGCCCGCCATAGCCGCCGTCGGTCGTGGCGGGCGTGCGCACGAAGTCCACCCAATTCGCCGGCACCACCTGCACGCCGTTGACGCGGCCGTTGTCGAGATAGAGCTGGCCAAAGCGCGCCCAGTCGCGCGCGGTCATGTGGCAGAGCGAGCCGCCCGCCATCGCGCCCGCTGCATCGAAGTCGCAGACAAGGCTTCCGAGGCCCGCCGGCCGGATCAGCCGGCGCACCATGTAATCGCGCATCGCCCGCTTGCGGGCCTGCGGGGTCGCGGCCGGGGCGGCGGTGCGCTGCACGATGTCGGCGAGCAGCATGCTCGTTGCCGTCGAATAGCGATATTCCGTCCCCGGCGCCGCGACGAGCGGCTTGCCGGCGATGAACGGCACCGCATCCTTCGCCCGGTCACCGAACAGCAGCCGGTTGGTGTCGGGGTCCTCCGGCATGTCAGCGCTCGCCTCCCAATGCTCGAGGCCGGAGGACATGTGGAGGAGCTGGCGCAGCGTGATCGCGGCGCGCGGGTCGTTCGGCGTCTGCCGCCACGCCGCGACCGGGGCGGGCCGGTCGAGCCCGAGCGCGCCGTCGCCGACGAGCTGGCCGACGAGCGTCGAGGTGATCGATTTCGCCATCGACCAGGAGATGAAGCGGTTCTGCGGACCGTAGCCCTTGCCGTAGAGCTCGATCACCGGCTTGCCGCCCTGAAGGACGACGAGCGCGCGTGTCTCCGCCAGGGCCTTCGAATCAAAGAAGGTGCAGGCGATCGCCTGCGGCGAGGTCGGCATCGTCCGGGCGTCGCGCGCGCACGGCGCTGCCGCGGCCGAGCCGGCCACGAGCCCCAGTCCGATGATCGCGCTTGTGAAAATCCGCCGCATGACGTCACCTGTGCCGAACGCGGAACGACGATAGGGGGCGCGACGATGAAGGCAAGCGGCTGGTTGGGGACGCTGGGCGTGGTCGCGGTGCTGGCCGGCGCCGCCTGGGCGGTCGTCGACCGGGGTCCGCTCGGCCGCAAGGCCGAGGTCGGCGTCGGCTATGCCGCGCGCGTCGTCTGCGCCTGCCGCTACATCGGCAACCGCACGATGGCGCAGTGCCTCACCGATTTCGAGCCCGGAATGGAGATCGTCTCGGTGACCGAGGACGCCGCGGCCAAGCGCATCACCGCGACCGTGCCGCTGATCGCCACGCGCACCGCCCGCTACGACGGCGATCTCGGCTGCGCGCTCGACGAATAGCCGCCTAGAACAGGCCTGGCACCTCGCGCTGGGCGACGGTCGGGTTCTCCGGGGTCAGCATCGTCAGCCGCCCGGCGCTTGCCGACAGCGCGCCCTGCGCCGAGGCGGCGATCGCGGTGCAACTGCGCCCGGCGAGGAAGTCGAGCGCCTGCCGCGTCATCGCCTCCTGCGGATCTCCGAGCGGTCGGGTCGGGTCGTCGGTCGCGCGGCAGCTCGCCTGCACGGCGCCGGCGAGGCCGTCATAATAATTGTCCGACCCCGCGCCGTTGCGGGTGCTGAAGGCGACGACGCGCAGCCGGTCGTCGCAGGCCGAGCGGTCGATGGCGATCTGCCCGACAGGCTTGCCGAAGGTGTTGGAGCCGATCAGCGCGAGATTGGTCCCGTAGAAGGGAATGAGGCCGTTGATGACGAGCTCGCTCGCCGATGCCGTCGCGCCGGTGCCGATGAAGGCGATCCGCACCGGCGAGATCGACTGCGGCTGCGCGACGAAGCGCTTGGTCTCGTTGTTGGACGCCTTCTCGGGCCGGAAGGTCTCGACCGCCAGAACGTCGGTCGCCGCGCGGTTGCCGCCGAGGAGATCGCCGAGCAGATGTGCGGTCGAGACGAGGCCGCCGCCGTTGTAGCGGAAATCGACGATGACGTGTGTGATGCCCTGCGCGCGGAAATTCGCCATCGCGTCGCGCAGCTGCTGGTCGGCCGACGAAATGAAGGTGCGCAGGTTGAGATAGCCGACGCGCCGGCCGCCGTCGTCGATGATGCGTGCCCCGTAGCGCGGTGACAGCGGCGACAGCGAATAATCGGCCTTGGTCGCCGTCACGATCCGTGGCGTGCCGCCCGGCGACTGCACCCGCAGCGTCCGGGACAGGCCGACCGTCGACGGGCCGAGCGCATTGGTGACGCCCGATGTGCCTTCGGTCGCGATGATGTCGCTGACGTTGCGCAGGTCGGCGGTGGTCGTGCCGATTGCGAGGATCTCGTCGCCGCGGTCGAGACCGGCGGTGAAGGCGGGGGCGGTCTCGAACACCTCGGTGATCACCGCGCGCCGCGCCGTCGCATCGGTCTGCAGCCGGAAGCCAAAGCCCGCGCTCGATCCCGAGGCGAGGAAGGCGGTCTCTTCGGCGATCGAGGTCAGATAGGTAAAGAAGCGGTCGCGGCGCTGCGCGCGCGGTCGCGGTCAGGGAATCGATATAGGCGCCGACGGTCGCAAAGGGTGTCGGGTCCGTGGTCAGCGGCAGCGTCTCGGGGAAGAGATACCATTCGCGCAGGACGCCGAGCGCCCAGTCCTGACGCGTGCGCAGCGCGCAGGTCGAGGACACGGCGGGCGTCGAGGTTGTCGGCGTCGGTGTCGGAACGACGGCTGTCGGCGCGCTGCCGCCGCCCCCGCCGCCGCAGCCTGCGACCGCAATCAATGCGAGCATGCTTGCCGCCCGCCGCCACCGTCCCCGCATCATGCGCCATCCCCACATGCTGTTGCGCGGCCAGTCTTGACCGTGCCGGCGGCTTTGTCAGCCCGGCCGATCGGACGGTCAACCGCTCGTTGCGCAAGCGGTCAGATCGGGCGCCGTGACAGGGGCTCCTGCGGTGCACTGCAGCAAATGTGCAACAGTCACTGCTTGTCGATGCACAGCCGCGTGAATCTTCGTTGCGCTTTCGCCCCCGCAACGTCAGGGCAGCAGCATGCCTGCGGACTCTGATGGGAGGAGTCCGGAGGACGTCATCTAGGACAGAGGGGATTCAACATGCGGTTCGACCGCCTTCTGCTCGCCGGCACCGCGCTGGCCGCCTTCTCCGCCCCTGCGTTTGCGCAGAGCGCCGAAACTCCGGCCCCGACGCAGACCGCGCAGGCCGACACCGCCGCCGCCGACAACAGCGAGGAAGTCATCCTCGTGACCGGTTCGCGCATCGCCCGTCCGAACCTGGATTCGCCGGTGCCGATCGTCGCCATCTCTGCCGACCAGCTGACCAACACCGGCTCGCTGTCGATCGGTGACACGCTGAACGATCTGCCGCAGCTGCGCTCGACCTTCAGCCAGCAGAACTCGACGCGCTTCCTCGGCACCCGCGGTCTGAACCTGCTCGATCTGCGCGGTCTCGGCACCGCCCGCACCCTCGTGCTGGTCAACGGCCGCCGTCACGTCGCCGGCGACGTGCTGTCGAACGGCGTCTCGCCCGACATCAACACCTTCCCGACCGATCTCATCGAGCGTGTCGAGATCACCACCGGCGGCGCCTCGTCGATCTACGGGTCTGACGCCATCGCCGGCGTCGTGAACTTCATC
>JADCGM010000237.1 GCA_020249025.1 Alphaproteobacteria bacterium | reverse complement strand
GCTCGTCTGCATGACGCGCGCTGACGGCAAGATCAAATGGGTCCGCCAGCTGCCGCGCTGGAAGAACGAAAAGTCCAAGAAGGTCCCGTTCCGCTGGGCCGGCCCGCTGCTTGTGTCCGACACCCTCTACATCACCGGCTCGAACGGCCTGATGCTGAAGGTGTCACCGTTCGACGGCACGGTGCAGGGCCAGATCAAGCTGTCGGGGCGGACCTACCAGCCGCCGGTCGCCGCCGGCGGTACCATCTACGTCCTCACCGACGAGGGACGGCTCGCCGCCTACCGCTGACGCTGCGCAGCGCGGCGGACGTTGCCGCCTTCAGTGTGGCAGGCGACGCCGCATTCGGCGCGGCGGGCGGCGCTCGTCGCCTGCAGCAGGTCCTCCTCGGCAAGGCTCGCGGTCGCGTCGATGAGGAACGGGTCGTTCGACAGCCGGTCGACCAGCAGCTCGCGGTCGACCGGATCGTTGGGCGCCAGCACGAGCGCCAGATTGGCCCGCAGCGTCGCCCGCAGCACCTCGCGCCCCATGCAGGCGCGCCCGACGGTCAGCTTGTGCGGTCCGCCCGGCGCCTGTGCGACGTCGAAGCAGGCCGTCATGGCGGCGGTCGCCTCGGGCTCGGACAGGCGTGAGAAGCTCATCAGCGCCTGCGCCGCGGTCAGCGCCCGGCTGGTGTAGCTGCGCTGCGGCGCGCACAGCCCCTCGCTCGTGTATTCGAGGCCATCGAACAGGCTGCGTCGCAGCAGGTCATAGCGCCGCGGCGCGCGCACCTTCAGCAGCTCGGGCGCATAGCGATAGGCGACGGCGCTCTCGGCGAAGTCCTCGGGCACCGACGTCGCCGCATATTGCGACACCTGCAGCGGCCGCCGCGTGTTGCGCGCCCAGACGGTGTCGGCAAGCATCGCGCCCTGCCACAGCCGCAGCGTGTTCGCCTCGTTCGCCTTCACCCGGAAATAGTCGTGCGCGACCTCGTGGAAGATCGCCGCGCGCCGCGCCGGCTGGGGCTGGCGCTCCCAGTTCGGGCCGACCCGAATGCCGCCGCTGCGCCCTTCCTCGTTGACCGCGATGACCTGGTTCGGCGCCAGCCCTGCGGCGGCGGCGAGCTTGTCACCCTTCGCCTCTTCGAGGAGCAGCCGGGCGCCCGCACCGTGGAACGGGATCGTCGCGCCCGGAAAGTCGCCGAGCGCAAGGATGAGGTCGCTCAGCTCCTCGACATCCCACGCCACCGCATCGGGATCGGCAAGGTGCGACGCATTGTAGTTGTAGCGCAGGTAGAGAAAGAGGATCCGGTCGCCCTCGCGCTGCCCGAAGATCCGGGCCAGCGCGCACGACACGGTCGCGCAGTCGGCGGCGACCGCCAGCTTGGAGGCGGGCGCACGTCCGACCAGCGCCTCGAAGGCGTCGAGCAGGATGCGCGGCCGGTTCTCGAAGCGCAGGCCCCGGATCGTGCGGCTGTCGGGCGGAGAGAAGCGCGTCATCCGGGCCACCCCGGCGGCGATCTCGCTGTCGAGTCCAGAGGGCGGACGCAAGCAGGCGGCGGTCCCCTGCCAATAGGTTTCGACCGTCGCCGGCAAGGCGCGCGAGTCGAGCCGCAGCGTTTCCGGATCGGCGACCGGCTGGCGCGATTGGGCGGCGAAGGCTGCGATGGCGCTGACCGCGGTGGCCGCCAGCAGAGTCATCGCGCCAAGGCGCAGGCCACGCCGCGGCCCCGGCGGGTTCGCCGGTCCGCCCGACATGACGGGCCCCCTGTGCTCGCTCTGCACCTTGCGCCTCTCAGACAATGCGGAGGGTGCGACCGACCCTGCGCCAAGTCGTTGAGCCTGTTGTTCTCGTTGATACAACTTATGCGACTGTCACGCGTCCGACACAAGCCATGGAGCATGGCCAGCCTTATTTGACCATGATCAATGCGGGAATACCTCCAGATCGGATCAATCTCCCCCATGGATGGGCAGTCATCATGCGGAAAGGGGGGCCAAATGACGGCAGTTCGGGTTGACGAGGAGTATCGCCCGTCGCGGCGACTGAAGGGATTCTGGCTGGGCGCAGCCATCGTCGTCGCCGGCGCGGCGGCGGTGATCGTCACCGGCGCCAAGACGTCGGATCGCGCGGTGGTCGAGGCGATGCTGGTTCAGGACATTCCGTCGCTGAAGGCCTGGGCGCTCGCCGCGCCCGAGGACTATCAGCAGGTCATTGCCGCCGAAACCGCAGCGCTGCGCGCCGGCGTTCCCGCCGCCCAGCGGCATGCACAGCGCGATCGCACGGTGCGGATGGCGACGTCGGCGAAGCTGTCCCATGGCGACGACGGCCTGGTGCTGCGGCACTTGCGCCTGACGCTTGAGGCCGGCCTGGCGCTCGCCGAAGCCGCGCCCGCGCTCTGCGTCCGCCTCCACGAGGAAGGTGCCGACGGCGACGTCGAACGCGCATTGCCGGCCGATCTCCGGATGCCGTGGCTGCGCCAGCAGGCGGCGGTGATGCGGGTGCCGCTGACCGGGCGCGCGTCGCTGGCGACGCCGGACGAGGAGGTCGCGGCCTTCAGCGCCGCGTCGGATCAGGCGGCGAAGCGCCTTGGGCTCAGCAGCGACGCATTCATGGCGCGGATGCTCGGGCGCGGCGACGCGAAGTCGGTCTGCGCCGCGCACAACGCCTTGATCGAGGCTCTGCTCGACGGCGGGACGCCGCAGGTCGTGGCGCGGATCTACCGCCGCCACGCCAGCGAGGTCGGCGAAGACTATCTCCCCGCCAGCGGCGACATGAACGCTTCGGCGCCCGGCCCGAGCGGCCAGCCGAGCGCGATCCAGCCGAGCAGCAACCCGGTGCCGGCGATGAGGAACGCCACCGAATAGGGCAGCATCGCCGCGATCAGCGAGCCCACCGAGAAGCCCGGCAGATAGCGCTGCCCGGCGACGAGGATCAGCGGGAAATAGGGCAGCGTCGGGGTGATGATGTTCGTCACTGCATCGCCCACGCGGTAAGCTGCCTGCGTCGCTTCCGGGGTGATGCCGACCAGCATGAACATCGGCACGAAGACGGTCGCCATGATCGCCCATTTCGCGCTCGCCGAGCCGATGATGAGATTGAGGATCGCCGACACGATCACCATCGCCAGCAGCAGCGGCACGCCGCCGAGGCCGGTCGAGCGCAGCACGTCGGCACCGGCGATCGCCGACAGCACGCCGAGGTTGGACCAGTTGAACATCGCGATGAAGTGCGCCGCGACGAAAGCGAGCAGGATGTACATCGCCATCCCGCGCATCGAATCGACCGCGAGGCCGACGCCGTCCTTCTCGGTCTGGATCTTGCCGGTCGCGCGCCCGTAGACGAGGCCGAGGATTGCAAAGCTCACCGCGATGACCGCGACAAGGCTCTTGTAGAAGGGCTCGAGCGAGCCGGTTTCCGGATCGCGCAGCACCGCGCCCTCCGGCACGACCAGCGCGGCGAGGCCCGCCGCCAGCGCCAGCGCGACGAGGCCGGTGCGGCGCAGCGCGGCGCGCTCCACGTCGGAGGTCTCGAGCGAGGGAATGTCGGCCGGGTCGGCCGGCGTCCAGCTGCCCAGCCGCGGCTCGATCAGCCGGGTGGTGACGAGCGCGCCGACGATGGTGAACAACGGCACCATTGCCGCCATGACGAAGTAATTGGCGGTCGCCAGCACCTGATACTGCGGGTCGATCATGTGCGCCGCGGTTTCGGTGATGCCGGCCAGCAGCGGATCGAGCGACGTGATCAGCAGGTTGGAGCCATAGCCGCCCGACACCCCCGCGAACGCGGCCGCGAGACCGGCGATCGGGTGGCGGCCGGCGGCGGCGAACACCGCCGCGCCGAGCGGAATGAGGATGACGTAGCCGGCGTCCGACGCGATCGACGAGGTCAGGCCGGCGAAGACGACGGCGGTGGGCAGCAGCGCCCCGTGGACGCGCTTGACGAGCCCGCTCAGCGCGGCCGCGATCAGCCCGGTGCGCTCGGCGATGCCGATACCGATCATCACGGTCAGTACGGTCCCGAGCGGCGGGAAGCCGGTGAACGTCTGCGGCATCTCCGTGAAGAAGCGGCGCACCGTATCTGCCGACAGCAGGTTGATCGCCTCGATCGTCTCGCCGGTGGCCGGGTGGCGGCCGGACGCCCCGATAAAGCTCGCGACGATCGAGGCGAGGATCACGAACAGGCAGAGCCAGAGGAACAGGATGACCGGATCGGGCAGCTTGTTGCCCGCCCGCTCGATCGCATCGAGCATCCGCATGGTGCGGCTGCGCTGCCCCTCAATCGCCTGGCTCGCCATGGCGCTCTCCCCCGTCATGTCGTCGCTGAAAGACCGAAGGGGCGGACGTTCGCCCGACGCCCGCCCCCCCGGAACGATGGCCTTACTCCGCCGGCTTGGCCGTCACCGCCGGCTGGCCCCGCGTCTTCCACAGCGAGTAGCCGATACCCGCCGCAAGGATCGCGAAGGTGATGCCGAGGCCCCACGACGGCGGGAACTTGCCGTTCGGGAAGCCGGCGAGATCGGCCAGGAAGATCTTCGAGCCGATGAACACCAACAGCACCGACAGCGCATACTTCAGATAATGGAAGCGGTGCACCATCGCCGCGAGTGCGAAATAGAGCGCGCGCAAGCCGAGGATCGCGAAGATGTTCGAGGTGTAGACGATGAACGGATCGGTGGTGATCGCGAAGATCGCGGGCACCGAGTCGACCGCGAACACGACGTCGACGATCTCGACCATGATCAGCGCGAGGAACAGCGGCGTCATGAACCACGCCGCCGTGCCGGTCTTGGGATCAGGCTGCTTCACCCAGAACTTGTCGCCGTGGAGTTCGTCGGTCACCCGGAAGCGCTTGCGCACCCAGACGAGGACCGGCGAGCTGCCGACGTCAAACTCCTTGTCCGCCATCACCCACATCTTGATGCCGGTGAAGATCAGGAAGGCGGCGAAGACGTAGAGCAGCCAGCCGAACTGGGAGACGAGCGTCGCGCCGAGCCCGATCATGATGCCGCGCAGGACGATGACGCCGAGGATGCCCCAGAACAGCACGCGGTGCTGGTAGAGCCGGGGCACGGCGAAATAGGTGAAGATCATCGCGATGACGAAGACGTTGTCCATCGCCAGCGACTTCTCGACCACGAAGCCGGTGATGTATTCCTTGCCCGCCTGCTCGCCGAGATACCACCAGACCCAGCCGCCGAAGGCGAGGCCGAGCGCAATATAGAAGGCGGAGAGAACAAGGCTCTCCTTCACCTCGATCTCGCGCTGATCACGGTGCAACACGCCGAGATCGAGCACGAGCAGGGTGACGACGACGCCGAGGAACGCCAGCCACATCCAGACCGGTTTCGTCAGCCATTCAACGAATAGGAATTCCATAGGCCCCTCTGTTCAGTCCAAAAGCGCCGCGTTCGCGCAAATGTCGCACATCGATCCGACATCGCAGTGCCGCCGCAGCTGCCAGAGGGGCCCGGATCGGGGCGGCAGATGGGAACGGCCGCGGATCGAGTCAAGGGGCGCTTAGCGCTTCTCTGCATGGCCGCAGTCGCGTAAGGGCGCTGCGATGAACGCCCGTCTCCCCACCGTCGTCATCATCGGCCGGCCCAATGTCGGCAAGTCGACGCTGTTCAACCGCCTCGTCGGCCGCAAGCTCGCGCTCGTCGACGACACGCCGGGCGTCACCCGCGACCGCCGCGAGGGCGAGGCGACGCTGTTCGACCTCAAGTTCCGCATCGTCGACACCGCCGGCCTCGAGGAAGAGGCGCCCGAAACGCTCGCCGGGCGGATGCGTGCGCAGACCCATGCCGCCATCGAGGGCGCCGATGTCGCGCTGATGACCGTCGACGCCCGCACCGGCCTCACCCCGCTTGATCGCCACTTCGCGCGCTGGCTGCGCGAGCAGGATCTGCCGACGCTGCTGATCGCCAACAAGGCGGAAGGCCGCGCCGGCGAGAGCGGACTGCTCGAAAGCTGGGAGCTGGGCCTGGGCGAGCCGGTGCCGATCTCGGCCGAGCATGGCGAGGGCATGGCCGACCTGTTCGACGCGCTTCACCCGCTGCTTGATCCGCTGATGCCCGCCGAAGAGGACGAGCTTCCCGAGGAAAGCGAGGAGGAGCAGGCGGCGCGGCTGGCCAAGGAGCCGCTGAAGCTCGCCATCGTCGGCCGCCCCAACGCCGGCAAGTCGACGCTCATCAACACGCTGCTCGGCGAGGACCGGCTCGTCACCGGCCCCGAGGCCGGGATCACCCGCGACTCCATCGCCATCGACTGGCAGTGGCAGGACCGCCCGGTGCGCCTTGTCGACACCGCGGGCCTGCGCCGCCGCGCCAAGGTCACCGAAAAGCTCGAGAAGCTGTCGGCCGCCGACACCAAGCGCGCGGTCGATTTCGCCGAGGTCGTGGTGCTTCTGCTCGATGCGACGCTCGGCCTCGAGGCGCAGGATCTGCGCATCGCCGACATGGTGCTGAGCGAGGGCCGCGCGCTCCTCATCGCGCTCAACAAATGGGATGTCGCCGCCGATCAGTCGAAGCTGTTCCAGGGCGTGCGCAAGGCACTCGACGACGGGCTGTCGCAGATCCGCGGCGTGCCGCTGCTCGCGGTCAGCGGCAAGACCGGCAAGGGCCTCGACACGCTGCTGAAGGCCGCCTTCGAGGCGCGCGAGGGCTGGTCGCGGCGCGTGCCGACCTCGGCCCTGAACCGCTGGTTCGAGGCCGCGACCGACCGCAATCCGCCGCCCGCCCCGGGCGGCAAGCGCATCAAGCTGCGCTACGTCACCCAGGCCCGCACCCGGCCGCCGACCTTCGTCGTCTTCGGCAACCGGCTGGAGGAACTGCCCGAAAGCTACCGGCGCTACCTCGTCAACAGCCTGCGCGACGATCTCGGCTTCGAGGGCGTGCCGATCCGCCTCAACCTGCGCGGCGGCAAAAACCCCTACGCCTGAACCGGATCGAGCTTGCGCCGGATGAACCGGCTGCCGGCCCAGTAAATCGGGATGTTGAGCAGCCCGACCGAGATCCAGAACGCGGCGTAGTGGCGGAAGCCGTCGAACAGGCCGAAGCGCGGGTTGAGCAGCAGCTCCGACACCAGCGCCATCATCAGCCCGAGATAGCTGTAGGCGAGGTGATATTGGTGCGCCTTCAGCCAGTCCGGGCTGCGCGTCCGTCGCCACATCAGCAGAGCGCGCACTCCGAGCAGCGTCGAGGTCAGGTTCACCAGCGCCAGCAGGTGGAAGACATTGAACCCGCCGGTCAGCCCGTAGATGCCGAGTGCGCTCGCGTTGACCGCGATCATCAGCGGAATGTAGATCATTCCGGACAGGCGATGTCGCCGCGTGCCCTTGGCGCCCAGCATCATCGCCGTGCCCGTCAGCACCGCCGCGAAAGCGCCGAACCCGTGCACCAATCCGACCGCAGTCATTCCTTCCAACGTCATCCGGCAGCTCCCTGCGCTGTTGATGGCGGCGGGGTCGCAGCGGCGGCCGCGGCGTTCAATCGCGTCTTCGCCAAGCCCGCATCCGCCTTCGCGGAGCGCGGCGCGCGCCGGATTCGCGAAACGTGAAACCGGCAGCGTCTGGACGCCGGCTGCAGGTCGAAGCGGCGGCTGTGGTCGCCGCCATCGCCGTCGCCGCCATCGCCGGGCCGTTCGGGACGTGGCAGGTGCCGGGGCCGCAGCGCACGCTGTTCTGGGCTGCCGCCATCCTCGTCAACGCCGTCAAATGGGGGCTGTGGTTCCGCCTCGTCGCGCCGCGCTTCGGCGAGTCGCTGCGCGCCCAGATCGGCAGCGTCGTCGTCGCCGCCCTGCTGCTCAACGCCACGCTGCCGTTCGAGATCGCGTGGCTGATGCGGGCGGTCGGGCTCGACGTCGGCCTGGCCTGGGGGCCGCTCTATGTCACCGCGATGACCATTTCGCTGGCGATCACCCTGGTCGTCTTCGCGGTGCCGCGCGCCGCGCCGGCCGCGCCGCCGCTGCCCGCGACCGGCCTGCTCGCCCGTGCCAACGCCGCGCCCGCCGATCTGCTCGCGGTCGAAGCCGAGGACCATTATCTCCGCCTCCACCTGACCGGCGGGCGGCGGCCGCTGATCCTCTACCGTTTCAAGGATGCGCTGGCCGAGCTTGCTCCGCTCGACGGGGCCCAGGTGCATCGCGGGGCGTGGGTCGCGGCGGCCGCCGTCGCCGGCGCCGAGCGGGAGGGGCGCAAGTGGCGCTTGCGCCTCGCCGACGGCACGCGCATTCCGGTCAGCGACAGCTTCGCGGCCGTCGCGCGCGAGCGCGGCTGGCTCCGCACCCGCCTGTAACGGAGACCCTCATGAGCCAGCGCACGCTCTACACCTACTGGCGCTCGTCCGCCGCCTTCCGCGTCCGCATCGCGCTTGGCCTGAAGGGCCTCGACTATGAGTCGAAGCCCATCGACCTGCGCGCCGGCGCGCAGAGCGGCATCGGCTTCAAGCTTCTGAACCCGCAGGGGTTCGTGCCCTATCTCATCGACGGCGAGGTCGGCCTCAACCAGAGCCTCGCGATCATCGAATGGCTCGACGAGACCTATCCCGAGCCGCCGCTGCTCCCGGCCGATCCGCTCGGCCGCGCCCGCGTCCGCGCCGCGGCGCTCACCATCGCCTGCGACATCCATCCACTCAACAACCTGCGCGTCCTCAAATATCTGAAGGACCCGCTGGGGCAGGAGCAGGAGGCGATCGACGCCTGGGCGCAGCACTGGATCACGCAGGGCTTCGCCCCGCTCGAGGAGATCGCCGAAGCCTCGCCCGGCCCCTATCTGTTCGGCGACACCCCGACCCTCGCCGACGTCTGCCTTGTCCCGCAGATGTACAACGCCCGGCGTGTCCGCACCGACCTGACGCCGTTTCCCAAGCTCGTCGAGATCGACAAGCGGCTGCTCGACTTGCCGCAAATCCGCAACGCCCGGCCGGAGGCGCAAGCGGACGCCGACGTCTAGTTAAACATAACGCACGAGAAACATTGGTTTTTCATTAGCGTTTGGAGGCCCACGGTCCGCTCGCCGGGGGGAACCGCTTTCCGGCATTTAGTCGCGTATACCGGGGGGTATTCCGCAATGTTCGTACAGCGCTCGGCCTTTGGCCGCGCGGCCGCGCATCGTGCGCCGGCCGTTCTCGTTCTCGCATCCTTCAGCTCGCTTCTGGCCGCCTGCGGCGGCGGCTCCGCGCCGTCCGCCACCGGTCAGGCCGTCGACGCCGCCGCGGTGGTGACGACCGCATCGGCCGCCGCCACGGGGGGTGGCGGCGCGTCGACCGGCCAGTCGCTGACGCCCGAGGCGCTGGTCTCGGTCAGCGTCAACGGCGTCGCCGCGACGCCGGCGCTCATCGACACCATCACGACGCGCTCGGGCCAGTGGCTGTTCTCCGATCTCGGCGCGGTCGGCAGCGACATGCGCGCCTATCTCTGGCAGCTCGACGGCAATGACAGCTTCGCCCGCGTGATGATCTGCCGGCGGATGTTCACCAAGGAAGCCGGCGACACCACCAGCCTCTCGGTCGTCTCGGTGCCGGTGCGGGCGGTCGCTGCGGGCGCGACCTTCAACTGGACGCTTGGCGTCGCGCAGGGCGCGTGCCGGGTCGCCCAGACCAAGGAGCCGGTCGCGCCGAACGCGGCATGGCTGCGCGAGGCCGTCGCCGCCCATCTCATGCCGGCCTATCGCCGCGAGCGCGCCTGGCTCCCGTCGAAGGTGACGCTGCTCGCGCTCGACAGCCGGCGCGGCGCCTATAATCCCGCAAGCCTCGGGCCATCGCCGGG
>JADCGM010000236.1 GCA_020249025.1 Alphaproteobacteria bacterium | reverse complement strand
TGCGTTGACCGGAAGTCGCTCAAACCCTAGGAAAATCAGGCTTAGGCCGGATTAGCTCAGCGGTAGAGCAGCGGTTTTGTAAACCGAAGGTCGGGGGTTCGATCCCCTCATCCGGCACCAGCATTGACGCCTGATGCGCGGGCGGCTGCGGGCCGCGGCCGGCGAAGCGCGGCCACGGCCCGAACCCCTGGATCAGAAGCGGTAGGCGATGCCGGCGCTCACCACCCACGGATCGAGATCATGCTTGGTCTCGAGCGCGACGGTGTTGCCGTTGAAGAAGCGCGCCGTGGTGCCGACGAAGTAGCGCTTGGCGTCGACCGAGAGGCCGAGGCCGCGGTCGTTGATCGGCAGGTCGAAGCCGGCCTGGAGCGCGGCGCCGAACGAGTCGGTGAGGTTGACGCGCGTCACGCCGAGCGTGCGGGCGTTGGCGCCGACGCCCTCGCCGAAGATGAAGAAGCGGCTCGGACCCGCGCCGACATAGGGCTTCAGGCCGCCGAGATCGAAGTGCAGCTTGGCGGTTACCGTCGCCGGCAGGATGATCGCGTTGTTGACGAGACGCGCGCCGGCAAGGCCGCCGGTGCCGCGGACATCGTGCGGGGTGACGCAGCAGATCGTCTCGATCGAGAAGTTGGGCGAGACGAAATATTCGGCGGCGATCGTCGGGACGACGCTGTCGGTGGCGCGGGTCTGCGCGGTCGGGCCGACGCCAAGGCGGTTGGTGACGACGGTGTCGATCTTGCCGTCGGGCAGGACGGCGGTGGCGAACGCCTTGATCTGGAAGCGGCCCTCCTGGGCGGCGGCCGGGGCGGTGACGGCGAGCACGGCAGCGGCCGCGGCGGCGATGCGAAGCATGGTCATGTCAGGGTCCTTGCTGGACGGCCGCCATCGGCCGGGCGCGCGGATGCGCCCGTTACCGCGGCGGAAATGGAGGATGGGACGCGGGGGCGCAGCGGCCGGATCGGCCCGGCGCGCCCCCGCGCCGTCAGGGCTCAGTTCGCGGCGTAGGGCAGCGACGAGTGGTGCAGGACGATGCGCAGCTTGCCGTCCTTGTCGCGGGCATAGCCCCAGGTCTTGTCGACGACGGTGACATTTCCCTTGGCGTCGGTCAGGCGGACGTTGCCCATCGAGACGGCGGTCGGGCCGTTGATGAAGATCGCGGCGTTCTCGATGGCGTAGGAGCGCCAGCCCTTGAGCGCGAAGCCGGTGTCGGTCGGGAACGCGGGGTCGCCGCCGACGAAATAGGCGAGCGCGCCGGCGCGGGTGGTGCGGAAGGTCTGCGGCGCGGTGGTCAGCGTCGGCTTGAACAGCACCGGACCCCAGGCGTAGCCATAGGCGGTGTCGAGAACCTGCTCGGCGAGCTTCTTGGCCGCGGCCTTGCCGTTGCGGTCATGCTCGGTCGAGATGGCGACGAGCGCCTCGCCCCACGCCTTCTGGGCGGCGGCGACCTCGGCCTCGGTGATGGCGGCGGCGGTCTGGACCGCCGACAGGTTGGTCACGGGCGTCTTGGCGAACGCCGGCGCGGCGAGAACGGCGGCCGACCCGAGCAGGGCCGCGGCCAGCGACGTGATGCGGAGCGCAGTCATGGAATTCCTTTCCTCTGTGCCCGGCCGGAGCCGCCCGTGCGGCGGGGTCCTGACCGATGCGCCCCATCTGAGAGCCGCCGCCCGCCGCTCCATCCGCCGAGGCGTCAGGTCACGCGGCCTAGGCCGGATGGCCTATGCGGCGGCCCCCGCCGTCCCTACATGGCCCCGATGGAGGCTTCCCCCGCCCTGCTCCCCGCCCAGCCCGAGACGGTTGCGCATCTGCGCGACCTCTACCGGGCGTCGGAAGCGCGCGCGGCGCGGCTGCGGCTGCTGATCGAGGCCGGGCGCGACCTGGCCTCCGTCACCCCTGACACCATCGAGGCGGTGCTGGCGCGCAGCGCCCGGCGCGCGGCGCTGTTCGCCGGCTCGCGCGACGGGGAGATCGTGCTCGGCGCGGAGGACGGCGGGCTGCCGCTTGTGGCGCCGGGCGCCGCCGGGCGCTGCGTCGGCGTGCTGCGGCTGGCGGATGCGCGCAGCTTCGACGATGTCGCCGACGCCGAGGACCGCGACGCGCTGGTGATGCTGGCGCAGCTCATCGCGGAGGCGGTCGACCGCGCCGCACGCGACACCGAGCGTGAGGCGCTGCTGGCGACGCTGCGCGAGCGCGAGCGCCGGCTGGAGGACGTCGTCGGCCGGCTGTTCTCCGCGCAGGAGGACGAGCGCCGCCGCGTCTCGCGCGAGCTTCACGACGGCGTCGCACAGACCGCAACGGCGCTGTTCCGCCGCCTGGAAGTCGACGCCGCCCCCGAACTCGCGGCGATCGCGCGCGATCTGGTGCGCGAGCTGCGCGGGGTGATCGGCGGGCTGCGCCCGACGACGCTCGACGATCTCGGGCTGGAGGCGGCGGTGTCGGCGCTCGTCCAGGGGCTGCGCGACGACGGCTATGCGGTGGCGTTCGAGGCGAGCGGCGGCCGGGACTGGCCCGAGGTCATCGAAACCGCCTTCTACCGGATCGCGCAGGAAGCGATCGCCAACATCCGCAAGCATGCCGGCGGGCCCTGCCCCGTGACGGTGCGGCTGACCGCCGATGCGGCGGCCCGGCGCTGGGAAATCGCGGTGCGCGACCGCGGCTGCGGGATGGCCCTGCGTGACGCCGACCGCATCCCGGGCCGCGACGGCGAGCGGGTGGGGCTGGAGATGATGCGCGAGCGCATGCTGGCGATCGGCGGGACGCTGCGGTTCCGGGCGCCGGCCGACGGCGGGGCCGAACTCGTGGCGCGGGTCGAAGGGCGGGCGGCATGACGGCGGCGCGGATCCTTGTCGTCGACGATCACCCGCTCGCGCGCGAGGGGCTGAAGTCGATCCTGCGCGGGGCGGGCTATGAGGTCGTCGCCGAGGCGGCGACCGGGGAAGCGGCGATCGCCGCGGCCGGCGCGCTGAAGCCCGATGTGGTGCTGCTCGACATCCGGCTGGGCGACGGGATCGACGGCCTGCAGGCAGCGGCGGCGATCCGGGCGCTCGACGCCGACATCCGCGTCATCATGCTGACGCTCCACGACGCGCCGGGCTATGTCCGCGCCGCGCTGGAGGCTGGGGCGTCGGGCTATGTGCTGAAAGACGCCGGGCTCGGCGAACTGCGGCTGGCGGTCGATCAGGTGCTGGCCGGCCGCCTCGCCATTCCGGCCAGCCTCGCCTCCGCCGCCTTCGAGCGGCCGGAGCGCACGGGGACCGACCCCGCCGCCTTCGGGCGGCTCACCGGCCGCGAGCGCGAGGTGCTCGATCTGGTCAGCGAGGGCCTGACCAACAAGGAGATCGCCCGCCGGCTCGACATCAGCCCGGCGACCGTCAAGGCGCATGTCGAACGCGTCATCGCCAAGCTCGGCGTCGCCGACCGCACCCAGGCGGCGGTGCAGGCCGCGCGCCTCCGGCAGGCGGGAGACTAGGATGCCGCCGATCGCCGAACGCGCGCGCTCCGCCGCCAGCGGCTGGGCCGACCTGCCGCTGGTGTTCAAGGGCGTCGTCGTCGTCGCGCTGCCACTTGTCGTCCTCAGCATGTCGCTGGTGTCGCTGTGGCTCGCCAGCGACGCTGAGTCGCGCGCCGAAGACGATGTTCGCCTGACCTTCGCGATCCAGCGCGACACCCATCAGGTCCATGCGCTGCTCGCCGAGGCGGCGGCCGGCGTCCGCGGCTATCTGCTGACCGGGCAGGAGCGCTTCCTCGAACCCTATCGCAAGTCGGAAGCGGAGATGCCGCGCACGCTCGCCCGACTCGACGCCAGCATCCGCGACAGGGCCGTGCGTGTGCGCTTCGAACGGGTGATGGCGCTGACCGTCCGCAAGCGCGAGGGGCTGGCCGGGCTCGTCGAGCTGGCGCGGCGCGACGATCCGGGGCGCGACGCGGCGATCGCCGCCGCGCTCACCGCCAACAAGCGCGTGCTGGACGGGCTGCGCGCCGAGATCGACACCATCCACGATCTCGAGGAATCGCTGATGGCGTCGCGGCGCGCGCGCGTCGACGAGGTGCGGGCGCGCTATCTGGCGCTGACCGCGATCAGCGGCCTCGTCGGCCTGCTCGGCAGCCTGGCCGCGGTCTACCTGTTCTCGACCGGGATCGTCCGCCGGGTGCGGCTGCTCGAGGGCAACGCCGAGCTGCTGGAGCGCGGCGAGCCGCTCGCCGCTTTCCCCGAGGAGACCGACGAGATCGGGCGGCTGGCCCGCAAGCTCGATCGCGCCAGCGCGCTGCTCCGCGCCCGCGAACAGGCGCTGCGCGAGGGCGAGGAGCGCTTCCGCCTCGTCATCGAAGGCGTGCGCGACTACGGCATCTTCGCGCTGAGCCCGGAGGGCAATGTCGCGAGCTGGAACACTGGCGCCGAACGCATCAAGGGCTGGCGCGCCGACGAGATTCTCGGCCAGCATTTCAGCGCCTTCTACCCGGAGGACACCCGCGCCACCCGCCCCGCCGAGGTGCTCGACCGCGCCCGCCGCGATGGGCGGACCGAGGACGAGGGCTGGCGCGTGCGCAAGGACGGCACGCGCTTCTGGGCGAACGTTGTCGTCACCGCTTTGCGCGACGAGGAAGGGCGGCTGCGCGGCTTCGCCAAGGTCACGCGCGACATCACCGAGCGCAAACGCACCGAGGAGGCGCTGCGCGTGGCGCGCGAAGAGGCGGTCGCCGCCAGCCTTGCCAAGAGCGAGTTCCTGTCGCGCACCAGCCACGAGCTGCGCACCCCGATGGGCGCGATTCTCGGCTTCGCGCAGATGCTCGAACTCGACGAAGAGCAGCTGGGCGACCGCCAGCGCACCGCGGTCGCGCAGATCCTCAAGGCCGGGCGTCACCTGCAGTCGCTGATCAACGACCTGCTCGACATCTCCAGCATCGAGGCGGGCGGCGACGACGTCGCGCTGGAGGCGGTCGATCTCAGCGACGTGCTGCGCGAGGTGCGCGAGCTCGTCGCCCCGATCGTCGGCAACGCCGGCCTCGCCTTCCGCTTCGAGGGCGGGCCCGACCGGCTGGTTGTGCGCGGCGACCGGCGGCGCATCGTCCAGGTGGTGCTCAACCTCATGTCGAACGCCGCCAAATACGGCCGCACCGGCACCACCGTGACCCTCGCCGCGCACAGGGACGGCGCCCAAGCCCGGGTCGAGGTCAGCGACGACGGTCCCGGGGTCGCCCCGGCCGACATCCCGCGCCTGTTCACACCGTTCGACCGGCTCGGCCACCAGCGCGTGAAGGGCATGGAGGGCACCGGGCTCGGCCTCGCGCTGTCGAAGCGGCTCGTCGAGGCGATGGGCGGCGACATGACCTTCCGCAACCAGACGCCGCCCGCGCGCGGCGCGGTCTTCGCCTTCACCCTGCCGCTCGCCGCCGCTGAGATCCGCAAGGGGGCGGCATGACCGGCGGCCAGCTCGTCACCAGCCGCGATCTGCTGTCGCGGCGCATCCTCGCGATCGACGACGAGGACGCGAACCTGCTGCTGCTCACCAGCCTGCTCGAGCGCGAGGGCTATACCGACGTGCGCTGCGTCGCCGATCCGATGCAGGCGCTCGACGCCTATGTCGATCACGACCCGCATCTCGTGCTGCTCGACCTGATGATGCCGGGGATCGACGGCTATCAGCTGCTCGAGGCGTTCCGCCGTCAGGCCCGGCCCGACGAATTCCGCCCGGTGATCGTGCTCACCGCCGACACCGCGATCCATGCCCGCCGCCGGGCGCTATCGCTCGGCGCCAAGGATTTCGTGACCAAGCCCTTCGATGTCGTCGAGGTGGCGCTGCGCATCGCCAATCTTCTCGAGACGCAGGTGCTTTACGAGCGCCTGCAGGCGCGAAGCGCGCCGGCGGGCGGCTAGTCGCCGCGGCAGCGTTCGCCGACGCGGGTTGCGACCATCATCGATTCGGCGAGCCGTTCCAGCTCCTCGGCCGAGGCGCGGTGGGCCTCGCCGGCCAGCGAGCGGACCGCATCGCAGAAGCCGGGGCCCGAGGCGTTGGCGGCATGGCCGTTGGCGAGCTTCGTCGTGAAGCTGTCATAGGCACGCTGACCGACCGCGACGCCGTCCCCCGCCACGAAATGCGCCTTCAGCACATCGTTGTGCGCGACGAGCGCGGCGCGGTGCGTGCGGACGACATCATTGTAGCGCGCCAGAACGTCGGGATGGCTGGCGCGGCATTGCAGCGCCCCGACCATCATCAGCGTCTGCAGGTCGCGTACCTTGGCGGCGCGCAGCGTGCGGCCGCTCCAGCACTGCTCCTGCGCCATTGCCGGCGTTGCTGCGGTCAGCGCCGCCGACAGCGCCAGCGCGAGCACCGCAGCGCCCGACACCAGCGTTCCCAGCCTCAAGCGTTCCGTTCCACCCATGAGCTTTCCCCCCGCTCCCGAGTCGGGGGGCAATGTCGCGGATCAGGGTGAACGGGCCGTCGATAACGAAGGTTAATTGCGACGAGCCGTGATTTTTGGGGGGCGGTCAGGCGTGGCCGGCGTCGGCCGACAGCAGTCCGACATCGACCCCGATCGCGGCAAACGCCTGCGGCCAGCGCGCGTCGGGCGCGACCGCGTAGAGCAGATCGTCCGTGGCGGGCGCGTTGAGCCAGCCATGGGTCGTGAGTTCGGCGTCGAGCTGGCCCGGCCCCCAGCCGGCATAGCCGAGCGCGAGCAGCCAGCGCGCCGGCCCCTTGCCCGCGCCGATGTCGCGCAGGATGTCGAGGGTCGCGGTGAGCCCCCAGCGCCCGGCGACGGCGAGCGTGGCGCCGGCGTCGTAATCGAGACTGTGGACGACGAAGCCGCGCTGCGGCTCGACCGGGCCGCCGAGATAGACGGGCGCAGCCTCGGGCACCGCATCGGCCGGAATGCCGAGCTGGCCGAACAGCGCGCGCGCCGTCATGCCGTCGGCCGGGCGGTTGATGACGATGCCGAGAGCGCCGCCGTCGTCGTGAACGCACATCGCGGTGGCGGTCCGCTCGAAGCGCGGATCGCTCATGCCCGGAAGCGCCAGCAGCAGCTGGCCCGACAGATAACGGGGCTCACTCATGGGCTGAACATAAGGCCTGGCCCCTCAACCGCCAGAGGTGGACGCCCGCCACCACGCGCGGCTATGCGAGGCGGCAGCGAAACCCCTCGCACAGGAGAAGCCCCCATGACGATCAATGTCGGCGACAAGGTTCCGAGCGCGACCCTCATGAAGATGACCGCGGACGGCCCCGCGCCGGTCGCAACCGACGAGCTGTTCGGCGGCCGCACCGTCGCGCTGTTCTCGGTTCCGGGCGCGTTCACCCCGACCTGCTCGGCCAAGCATCTGCCGGGCTTCATCGAGCATGCCGACGAAATCCGCGCGCGCGGCGTCGACGAGATCGTCTGCATCTCGGTCAACGACGTGTTCGTGATGGGCGCGTGGGGCAAGGCCTCAGGCGCAAACGAGAAGGTGACGCTGCTCGCCGACGGCAACGGCGACTTCGTCAAGGCGATCGGCCTGACCATGGACGGCACTAAGTTCGGCATGGGCGTGCGCGGCCAGCGCTTCTCGATGCTGGTCAAGGACGGCAAGGTCGCCCAGCTCAACGTCGAGGAGCCGGGCGCGTTCAAGGTGTCGAGCGCCGAATATATGGTCGAACAGCTCGGCTGACCGGGCGGGGCGGCGGCGCGTCAGGCGGCCGCCGCCCGCAGTCCGGCCGGGTCAGGCGGCGAGAAAGTCGCGGATGGCGGCGCCGAGTTCGGGCTTCATCACCGCGCTCATGTGGTTGCCGGGGATCTCGACATAGCGCGCGTCGCGCATCGCGGCGGCAAGTTCGGGCGCCGAGCCGTTGTCGCGGTCCTCGGCCCCGCAGACGACGAGCGTCGGGGTCGGGATCGCGGCGAGCTCGGCGGCGGTCGTCTGCACCTGTGCGCGCAGGACGTGCGGGACCGCTTCGGGATCGGTGCCGGTCGATTTCAGGAACTGCGCCGCCATCCATTCGGCCGAGCCCTGCGGGTGGCGGTCGCGGTTTGCGATGACGGTCAGGAACCAGTCGGCGCGGCCCGAGGAGCCAACGATGCCGCCGAGACCCATGCCGCCCAGCACGGCGCGGCGCGGACGCATCCCGCGCGCGAGCAGCCGCACCGTCGTGCGTGCGCCGAGCGAATAGCCGCCGAGATCGAAATCGGTGAGGCCGAGGTGGGCGACGAGCGCCTCGGCGTCCATCGCGAGGATGTCGGGCGGATAGGCGGCGGCGTCGTGGGGCGCGGCGCTGCGGCCATGGGCGCGGTGATCGGGCAGGATGACGCGGAAGCCCGCCGCGGCGATCGCCTGCGCGGTGCCCCATTTCAGCCAGTTCATCTCCGCATGGCTGAATAGGCCATGGAGCAGCACGACGGGCCGGCCCTCGCCGAGTTCGGTCCAGACGATCTCCGCGCCGTCGAACGAGGCGAAGCGATGTTCAGTCGGGCGGTGCGGCACCGGCCTTCTCCCAGCGATCGGGAAGCGGCTGGTAGGCGTCGGCGCGGTGTTCGGGCAAGCCCTCGGTGCCGTGCCACCAGGCGTCCAGCCGGCTTTCGACGCCGAAGTGGCTCGTGCAGCGGATGGCCGACGGATCGTCGAGCGAGGCGACGGTAAGGTCGATGTTGGGACCGTCGACGTAGCGGAAGGTCAGGCTCGTGCCGCAGACCTGGCAGAAGCCGCGCTCGGCGATCGGCGACGAGCGATGCCAGTCGCATTCGGCATGCCACGTCACATCGGCCTGCTTCGCGTTGACGAAGGCGATCGAGACGCTTCCCGTCGCGCGCTGGCACATGCGGCAATGGCAGAGATAGCCGTCGACGCTGGCGAGCGTCGCGGTGTAGCGGACGCGGCCGCAGCCGCAGCCGCCGGTCACCGCGACGGCGGCGTCAGTCATTATCGCGCTCGCGCGCCTCGCGCTCGGCCTTCTTGCGCGCCTTCTTCTCGCGCTCCTCGGCCTTGCGGATCTCGCGGCCGCGGTTGCGGTCCGCCTCTTCCTGGCTCGTCGTCATCAGATCGACGGTCTTGCTCGCGACCTTGACCGGCGCGGTGACGACGGTCTTCGCCGCGCTCGCGACCATGCAGCCCGACAGCAGCGAACCCGCAGCGACGATCAGCACCCAACGCATACCTGTCCCCCAAAACCCGATTAACCGCGACATGACCGGTTGACGGCCTAGCTTCAAGCCGGATGATGGCTGAACTGGGGCTGACGGGGGAGCGGGATTTGTCGGGCGAGCGCATCCAGACGATCGACGCCGTCCGCCGCATGGCGGTGCTCGGCATCCTGCTGATGAACCTC
>JADCGM010000235.1 GCA_020249025.1 Alphaproteobacteria bacterium | reverse complement strand
TGGGGGCCTTTGCGACCTTCACCAACGTCAGCGCGGCCGACTTCGGCGAAGGCAGCTTCGACAAGGGCATCTATCTCACCATTCCGCTCGATCTGTTCTACGTCCGGAACGTCCGGTCGAGCGTCGGCATCGCCTGGCGTCCGCTGATCCGCGACGGCGGGCAGCAGCTCATCATTCGCAGCCCGCTTCTGTCGGTGACGCAGCCGACGACGCTCGAGAACTTCCGCCGGAACTGGAAGAACATCGGCGATTGAGGTCTAGAACGGAGCCGTGCGCCCGGCCGGCACGCGCGCTCCGACGATCGGCCCCTATCGTGTGCGGACGTAGACGTGCAGCAGGCTGTACGCGAAGAAGGCGTAGACGCTGAAGAAGTTGGCGCCGCCGATGAGATTGCCCACCCCAACCGTCGCGGCGAGGGCCAGGGCCGCAAGCCGCTGGTCGACGCTTTTGCCCCGCCCCAGCGCGAGCAACAGCGGCGAGGCGATCATGACGAAAGACAGCACCGCGAAAATGACACCGCCCTGGACGAGGCTGTTGAACAGCAGGCTTTCGTAAAAGGCGATTCCGGTCCGCGCGTTCAGCTGGGCGTCGCTGATGCCGAACCCCACCATGAAGCGAAGGGGATCGGACACGACGTTCGTGAGCGCATTGCTGTAATAGTCCAGCCGCTGCTGACCGCTCCCGTCCAGTGCGCCGTCGATGAGCGTCTTGGCATAGACGATGGCGAGGGCGGCGACGGAGAAGGACCCGCCGATCAACACCGTCAGGAACCGGACGAAGGGCTTCGACGCCTGCCAGATCGACGGCAGCCCATAAAGCATCAATGTCGCGACCCCGCCGAGCAAGGCGGCGCGCGACGCCGTCAGGAGCACCGCGGTGAAGCTGACGATGACGAGTCCTGCTATCACCAGCGACCGCTTCCGCCGCAACTCGAGGCAAAAGAACAGGAACAGGATCGACATCAGATAGCCGAGCGGAACGCTCGACGTCCGGCCGCTCTCATGCGGCGCCACGATACGGCCCGCGTCATAGTCCCAGAGAAACTTCGCCAGACCGAGTTCGCCTGTGCCGAGGCGCCAGACGGTGCTCACCATCGTCGGCGTGTAGAAGGCCAGGATAATGACGCTGAGCGCCATCATGCCACGTCTCGCGTCGTTGAAATCGATCGTCGACAGGATGATGCCCGCTAGGACGAACATGAACACCCGGACCGCGAGCGCGATCGAGGCCGGATCCGAGCCGAACGCCCCGTGCACGACCGCCAGCAGGACGAAGGCAATCGCGTAGACGAGCTCGGTGAGACGGCTCCGCACCGCCTCCACGAGGGCGGCACGATCAACCGGCACGATCAGACCGAGGCCGGCCAGCGCGACTGCCATGAGCTCGGTCAGCCCGGCCTCGAAGCCCCCGAGCGGCACCTTGGGCAGGAGAAAGCCGCACGCGCCGACGACGCCCAGCCAGACGACCGCCTTTCGCCGCCAGGCCTCGGCGACCGGTGCATGCGGGACCGCCAGCGCGGTCACGCCCGGGCCGTCATCGCGAGAAGGCCGTCGACGGTGGCGGCCACCGACGGGGGTTGGAAGCCCGGCCTGTCATCGGGCGCGAGGCTCCGGCAGGCCTGAACTGCGGCGCTGAGGCCGTCCGGGGTTTCGCTGTCGAGGAAGGTGCAGCCGCGATAGGCCGACCACAGGGCGATGAGATTGGCGCTCCGCGCCGACATCACCGGCAGTCCGCTGGCCAGCCACTCGGCGATCGTCAGGGAGTAGCTTTCGACCACGCTCATGTTGAGCAGGATACTCGCCGTTCTGTCGAACGAAAGGATTTCCGAATAGTCTGAGAAGAAGTCGATCGTCTTGCCGCCGGCAATCCGGCGCATCTCCTCGCGCCGAGCCGCACTCGCATCGGACACGATCGCGATCGTGACGTTCATGTCGACCTGATCGAGCAGGCGCAGTGCGATGTCGAAGCGCTTCTCGGGCGCGTCGCGCCCAATCAGGAAGATCCGCACGGCCGACGACCGCTCGTCCGTGGCCGACAGGCGATCGAGGAACGGCACGACCGGGTTCGGTACCCAGTCGACGCGGGGTGCGGACGGCGCGAGCAGCCGCCGCATCGGGTCGACAAGGTGAGGCGACACCACCGCCACGCCCGACGCGCCCCGAAACGCGATCCTGGTCGCGATCCGGCGCACCTGGCCCAGCAGGCCGCCCCGGGCGAGATACAGCTGTTCGATGTCCGAATGTTCGTGAATGACGAGATCGGCCCGAACGACGCGATTGATGAGCCCGGCCAGCAAGCCGGGCCCCGTGAGCTCCGCCACGACGGGCCGCCGCCCGCGTGCCGACCAGAGGGTCCGCGCCACAGCCGCCGCGGTCGCCAGCCGCCGCGCCCAGTCAATCCGCAACCAGGACAGACGGCCGCGCCCCACACCCGCGGGCGGCTCTTCGCCCGACAGCAGTTCGATCTCCACGCCGCGTATCGCCAGCTCGTCGATCACCATGCGGGTGACGCGCTCGCCGCCGCCCTTCGAGAGATCGGGAACAATGATCGAGATGCCGGGACTAGCCATGCAGGAGGCGCTCGTACGCGCCCTTAAAGGACTCGGGGCTGAAGTCGGCGAGAGCATGGGCGGTCAGCGCGTCGCGTTTCGCCTGAACCGCGTCGGCCGGGCTGTCGGCGAACCGGACGAGCGCGTCGGCCAGCGCATCCGCATCCTCGCTTCGGAACGGGAAGCCGAGGTGATCGGCGCTGACGACGTCCGAAACGCCGGGGCAGTCCGAACAGATGACGCAGCTGTTGGCCACCGCCGCCTCGAGCAGCAGATAAGGCAGCCCTTCGAACCGGCTCGGCATGACCAGCGCATCGTAGCGAGCGAACACGTCAGCCGTCACCTTCATCTCGGGCAGGAACGAGACGCTGTCGCCGAGACGGGCCGCCAGCCCCGCGACATGCGCCGCATGCGCGTCTTCGCCCGACTGACCCGGACCGATGACCGTCAGGGTGAAGCGCTCGCGCTGCGCCGGCGCGAGGCGGAGCAGGGCCTCGAGGAGCACGTCGAGGCCCTTCTGGAAGGCGATCCGGCCGATGAACAGCAGCCGCTTCGGCCCGTCGCTGACTGTGGGCGTCGGAACGGGCCCGCCGCTCCGATCGAGCTGGGGAATGGCGTTCCGGATCAGCTCGATCCGCGCATAGGACGGCGCGATCGCTTTCAGGGCCCCGTACTCGCTGGGGCCGCAGGCGACGAACGTCGTGCCGGGAATCCACGTCAGCGCCTTCAGGACCCAGCGCCGCCAGGCCGGCTGGTAGGGAAGCCCGTTCACGAAGCCATGGGTGACATAGCAATGCCGCCCGGCGAACAGCAGCGCGCCGATGAGCGCGGTCGGCTGCGAATTGGACACGAGGATCGTACCCCGCAAGCGCATCATCGCCAGCTCGCCGAGCGAGGCGCAGTCCACGCCGTGCGCCGCGGCGAACCCGGCCGCGTTCTCGCGGTCCCGCAGGGTCACGACGGCTCCAATTCGAGGGCCGAGCGCCGCGATCAGGCTCGAAGCGAAAGTACGGCCGCCACCATGCGCTAGACTACTGAAAAACAATGCGACTTTTGGCATGGCTGATTGTGGATGCGCCGAATGCGAGAGAGGTGAGTGGCCTTAAGCGGTTCCGGCCATCGGGTCAAACCGCACGGAAAACCGCTCGACATGTGCTTTGGGCGGTGTAACAGCCCTCCCGGCTTATCCTTTCCGCATCTCGCCTGGCCCTCATGCGCATTTCGCACATCGGAAAATATTATCCGCCTGATCAGGGCGGGATCGAAAGCGTGACCCAGACATTGGCCGAGGGCATGGCGGCGGCCGGCCACGATGTGGAGGTCGTCTGCTTCGGCGCCGCGAGCGAAAGCTATGTCGCCAATGGCGTCCGGGTTGTTCGTTGCCGCGAACTCGCGCGTCCCGCCTCCCAGCCGCTCGCGCCCGGTTACCTTCTTGCAGCAATCAGATCGGCGCGGTGGGCCGATGTCGTACATCTGCACTACCCGAACGCCTTCGCGGCGCTGGTGCTCGCATCAGGCGTGCTGAATTCGCCAACGGTGATCCATTGGCACAGCGATGTGGTCGACAAGGGGGCGCTCGGCGCGCTGCTGCGTCCTCTGGAGACGCGCTCTCTCCGCCGGGCGACGCGGATCATCGCGACCTCTCAGGCCTATCTCGACGCCTCCGCGCCCCTGGCCCCGTTCCGCGACAAGACGGTGCCGATTCCGATCGGCATTCCGTCCCCCCGGCCCAATCCCGAGGCCGCTATTCCCGCCCCGATCGCGGCATTCATCGGCGGCCGCCGGTACGTCTTCGCGCTCGGCCGCATGACCGCCTACAAGGGCTTCGAGCATCTGATCGATGCTGCGTCGGATCTTCCCGACGATGTCTGCGTCGTCATCGGGGGCGGGGGCGAGCTTCTCGACGTCCACCGCGAGCGCGTCGCCCGGCAGGGACTGTCGTCGCGCGTCCTGCTGCCAGGCCGGTTGAGCGATGAGGCAACGACGGCCCTGTTCCGGCAGGCAGCCTTGTTCTGCCTGCCATCGGTGCTGCGGTCCGAAGCATTCGGGGTCGTGTTGCTGGAAGCCCTGTCTCAAGGCGTCCCGCTCGTCACGACTGCGGTCCCCGGCTCCGGCATGTCGTGGGTCAATCGCGATGGCGTGACCGGGTTCGTGGCGCCGGTCGGGGATCCGGCCGCCCTTGCCGCCGCGTGCAACCGCATTCTTGACGATCCCGCGACCGGATCCCGACTGGCGTCGGAAGCGCGGGCCCGCTTCCAAGCGGAGTTCACCGCCGAGACGTTCGTCGAGCGGGTGGGGAACCTTTACGATGCGGTCCGCAACACCTCGCAGAATTGACGGAAGTCGGCGTCCGGGGCCGCCTCGGCCGCCCATTCTTCAACCCTTTGGGCAAGCGGTTGGCCACACATACCACACCGTTCGCCGCATCCTCCG
>JADCGM010000234.1 GCA_020249025.1 Alphaproteobacteria bacterium | reverse complement strand
CGAGCACGAGCACGCGGTCGAGGGTCTTGCTGGCTGTGACCATGATTGTCCTGTCTGAAATCTGCCCCGGGGCTTGCGCGCGGCGATAGCCGCGCGGGGGCTAGAAGTCGAGGATGTGCATCATCATCGGCTCGCCGATGACGCTGTCGGAAGCCGACATCCGTGCGAGCGCCGCACGCACCGCCCGCTCCGAGCATTCGTGCGTGACCATGACGACATAGACCCCGCCGTTGGCGGCGGTCCCGCGCTGGATGAGGCTTTCGATGCTGACGCTCTCGTCGCGCAGCGCCGCGGTCAGCTCGGCGAGAACGCCGGGGCGGTCGGCCACCGTCAGGCGCAGATAGGAGCGGCCGACATGGTCGCCCTGCGCCGCCGCCGCCTGTTTCGCCAGCCGCCCTGCCGGCATCGCGAAGGCTGGGCCGAATTCGCCGCGTGCGACGTCGATGAGATCGGCGACGACGGCAGAGGCTGTCGGCCCCTCGCCCGCCCCGCGCCCCTGGAAGAACAGCCGGCCGACGAAATTGCCCTCGGCGACGACCGCGTTCAGCGAGCCGTCGACATGCGCCAGCGGATGGCCGAGCGGCACGAGGCAGGGGTGAACGCGTTGGAACAGCCCGCCCGCCTCGGCCCGCGCCAGCCCGACGAGCTTGATGCGGAAGCCGAGCGCGGCGGCATGAACGATGTCGGCAATGTCGACGGCGCGGATGCCCTGCGTCGCGACACTCGCGAAATCGGGCTGCGCGCCGAAGGACAGCGCGGCGAGGATCGCGAGCTTGTGCGCCGTGTCGACGCCGTCGATGTCGAAGCTCGGATCGGCCTCGGCATAGCCCAGCCGCTGCGCCTCGGCGAGAACATCGGCGAAGGCCAGCCCGTCCTTCTCCATGGCGGTCAGGATGTAGTTGCAGGTGCCGTTGAGGATCCCGTAGACCTGCGACAGCGCATTGGCCGCCGCGCCCTCGCGCAGCCCCTTGATCACCGGGACGCCGCCGGCGACCGCCGCCTCGTACTTCAGCGCCGCGCCCGCCTTTTCGGCCCGGCCCGCCAGCTCCAGCCCGTGATGCGCGAGCATCGCCTTGTTGGCGGTGACGAAGGACTTGCCGCAATCGAAGGTCGCGCGCGCCAGCGTCAGCGCCGGTCCGTCCGCCCCGCCGATCAGCTCGACGACGACATCGACATCCTCGCGCCGGCACAGCGTCGTCGCATCGTCGACCCAGTCGAAGCGCGCCAGATCGACGCCGCGCTCGCGGTGCCGGTCGCGCGCCGAGACCGCCACCACCTCGATGGCGCGGTTCGCCCGGCGCTCGACAAGCTCGCGGTTCTCGTCGAGCACCTTGATCACGCCCGCGCCGACCGTTCCCAGCCCGGCGAGGCCCACCCGCAGCGGCGCGCTCATCAGCCGGCCGCTTTCAGGTCCGGCGTGTTGACGCCCATCGACTTCAGATAGGCCTTCACGTTGCGCGCGGCCTGGCGGAGGCGCTGTTCGTTCTCGACGAGCGCGATGCGGACATAGCCCTCGCCCTCCTCGCCGTAGCCGACGCCCGGCGCGACAGCGACTTTGGCGTGGGTCAGCAGCTGCTTGGAGAATTCGAGGCTGCCCATGTGCGCCAGCGCCGGCGGCAGCGGGGCCCAGGCGAACATGCTGGCGCGCGGGGACGGGATCTCCCAGCCGGCGCGCGCGAAGCTTTCGATGAGCACGTCGCGCCGCGCCTTGTAGAGCTGACGGTTGGCCTCGACGATGTCCTGCGGGCCGTTGATCGCCGCGACCGCGGCGGCCTGCACCGGCGTGAACGCGCCGTAATCGAGATAGGACTTCACCCGAGTCAGCGCCGCGATGAGCTTCTTGTTGCCGACCGCGAAACCGATGCGCCAGCCCGCCATCGAATAGGTCTTCGACATCGAGGTGAACTCGATGGCGACGTCCTTGGCGCCCGGCACCTGCAGGATCGAGGGCGTCGGCACGCCGTCGAAATAGATCTCCGAATAGGCCAGATCGGAGATGACCCAAAGGCCATGCTCCTTCGCGAACGCGACCACCTGCCGGTAGAAGTCGAGATCGACGACCTCGGCGGTCGGGTTCGACGGGTAGCCCATGACGAGCACGGTGGGTTTGGGCGCGGTGAACTTCATCGCGCGCTCGAGGCTTTCGAAGAAGCCGGGACCGGGCGAGGCCGGGATCGAGCGGATGGTCGCGCCGACGATCGAGAAGCCGAAGGTGTGGATCGGATAGCTCGGATTGGGCGCGAGCACGACGTCGCCGGGCGCGGTGATCGCCTGCGCGAGGTTCGCCAGCCCTTCCTTCGAGCCCATGGTCACGACGACCTCGGTCTCGGGATCGACGTCGACGCCGAAGCGCCGCGCATAATAGCCGGCCTGCGCCTTCCGCAGCCCCGGAATGCCCTTCGACTGCGAATAGCCGTGCGCATCGGGCTTCCGCGCCACTTCGGCCAGCTTGTCGATGACATGGGCGGGGGGCGGCAGGTCGGGGTTGCCCATGCCGAGATCGATGATGTCCTCGCCGCGTGCGCGTGCTGCGGCCCGCATCGCGTTCACTTCGGCGATGACATAGGGCGGCAACCTGCGGATGCGGTAGAACTCCTCGGACATGACCTTCGCTTTCCTGCGTGAAACAATCGTACGCCGCCCCGTGCGGACGGGGCCGATTCGTTATAAGCAGGCGGGCGCGCAGAAGGCGAGAATTAGATGACCGACACGAGCACCCCGACCGGCAACCCCTTCGCAGCCGGCCTGCCCGGCGATCCGATGCAGGCGTTCCAGCAATGGTCGGACCTCATGGGCCGCTCGCAGCAGATGATGATGGAGTTCTGGACGAAGCAGGACGGCCTGTCGTCGGACCCGTTCGGCCTGATGAACGCGTGGCAGTCGATGCTGAATTCGAGCGGCGCCGACACCTCGAAGCTCCTCGCCCAGCAGGCCGCGCTCTGGCAGGACGGGGTGAAGCTCTGGCAGGCGTTCCTGTCGGGCAAGCCCGCCGAAGGCCCCGCCGCGGCGGTTAGCGACAAGCGCTTCGGCTCGCCCGCCTGGACCGAGAACCCCGCCTTCGACTTCCTGCGCCAGTCCTATCTCATCGCCGCCCAGCATGTGCTGCAGGCGGCCGG
>JADCGM010000233.1 GCA_020249025.1 Alphaproteobacteria bacterium | reverse complement strand
CACCAGACCTGCGCCGAGACCGGGCGCCACCTCAACCAGTGCCAGACCATCGGCGACCGGCTGGGGCTCGGCTTCCTCGGCCTCGGCTTCTGGCCCGACAAGCGCCGCGACGAGCTGCCGGTCATGCCCAAGGGGCGCTATGCGATCATGATGCGCCACATGCCGCGCGTCGGCTCGCTGGGCCTCGACATGATGCTCCGGACCTGCACCATCCAGACCAACCTCGACTACGCGAGCGAGGCGGACATGGTGAAGAAGTTCCGCGTCTCGCTGACGCTGCAGCCGCTCGCCACCGCGCTGTTCGCCAATTCGCCGTTCACGGAAGGCAAGCCCAACGGCTTCCTCTCGTTCCGCAGCCATATCTGGACCGACACCGATCCGCAGCGCACCGGCATGCTGCCCTTCGTGTTCGAGGACGGCTTCGGCTACGAGCGCTACGCCGACTACATGCTCGACGTGCCGATGTATTTCGCGGTGCGCGACGGGAAATATGTCGACGCCGCCGGCCTGTCGTTCCGCGACTTCCTCGCCGGCAAGCTGTCCGTGCTGCCGGGCGAGCTGCCGACCATCGGCGACTGGAAGGACCATCTGTCCACCGCCTTCCCCGAGGTGCGGCTGAAGTCCTTCCTCGAGATGCGCGGCGCCGACGGCGGCCCTTGGAACCGCATCTGCGCGCTGCCGGCCTTCTGGGTCGGCCTGCTCTACGACCAGACCGCGCTCGACGCCGCCTGGGACCTCGTCAAGCACTGGACGATCGAGGATCACGCCCGCGTCCGCGCCGAGGTGCCGCGCCTGGGTCTGAAGGCGATGACGCCGCGCGGCCGCACGCTCGCCGAACTCGGGCGCGAGGTGCTGGCGATCGCCGACCTCGGCCTCAAGAACCGCGCCCGCCTCAACGCCGCCGGCGACAGCGAGCAGGGCTATCTGACCCCCTTGCACGACATCGTCGCGCGAGGCCAGACGCCGGCCGACCGCCTGCTTGAGGCCTATCACGGCCGCTGGGGCGGCGACCTGACGAAGCTCTACGACGAGGAATCTTATTAACGAACGGAGTTTAGCGTCGGGCCATGCCTGACGCTGCCTCCCCGTTCCATTTGCCGCACGGCGGGCGACCGCGGTTCGCGATGCTCGTCGACGCCGACAATATCGGAGTGGACCTTGTCGGGCGGGCGCTTCAGTCCTTCGGCGCGAAGGGTGACTTCATCGTACGCCGAGCCTACGGCGCGCTGGGGGAGGGGGCGAAGGCGACCGAGCTCCAGAAGCTCGGGCTGACGCCGATCCACTGCGTTCCCGTCTGCAAGTCGAGCGGCGGCAATGCCGCCGACATCGCCCTCGTCATCGACGCTCTCGATCTGCTGCATCGCGGCGGCTTCGACGGCTTTGTGATCGGATCGAGCGACAGCGACTTCACCCCGCTGGCCCGCCGCATCCGCGAGGCGGGCCTCGCGGCCTATGGCTTTGGCGATCCGGTCAAGTGCACGAAGGCCTATCGCGCCGCCTTCACCAAATTCTACGCCAACCTGCCGTCGGTCAGGTCTGCGACTGTCGCGCCACCCGCCACAGCGTCGCCAGCCCGATAGCGGCCCAGGCGACGTTGAGCGCGGCCGACGGGTAGGCGCCGTTCCAGCCGCTGTTGACGATGAAGCCGAGTGCGCCAGCGACGTTCATCCATTGATAGGTGCGGCTGGTCGCGCTGAGCTTGCCCGATGACAGCAGCGCATAGCTCGCAAGGATGAGCAGCGCCGCCGCCCAGCCAACGGTCTCGATGGCGATCTCGGTCATCGGGCGCGGGTGGCGGCGGCGTAGAGCGCAATGGCGGCGGCGTTCGACACGTTGAGGCTCTCGACCGCATCGGAGATCGGCAGGCGGGCGAGCTCGTCGCAATGCTGCGCGGTGTTGTGGCGCATGCCCTCGCCCTCGGCCCCGAGCACGAGCGCCGGGCGGGTGCTGCCGAGCGCCTTGTCGAGAGTCGCGGTGGCCTCGCCGGCGAGCCCGATCCGCCAGAAGCCGGCCTCGCCGATCTCGTCGAGCGCGCGGGCGAGATTGACGACCCGTACCCAGGGCACGATCTCAAGCGTTCCCGACGCTGCCTTGGCGAGCGCCCCGGTTTCGGGCGGGGCGTGGCGGTCCTGGGTGACGATGGCCGCCGCCCCGAACGCTGCGGCGGAGCGCAGGATCGCGCCGACATTGTGCGGATCGGTGACCTGATCGAGCACGAGCAGCGGCGCATCCGACTCGGCGAAGTCGGCGAGGATGTCGCCGAGCCACGGGCTTTCCAGCGGCTCGACCTCCAGCACCATACCCTGATGCGGCGCATCCGACGGCACGAGGCGCGCGAGATCGTGCGCATCGCCGAACTGGACGATCAGGTTCGCCGGGATGTCGAGGCTGTCCTTGGCGTCGTGCGTCACCCACAGCCGGCGCAGCGTGCGCGCCGGGTTGGCGAGCGCGGCGGTCACCGCATGGCGGCCGTAGAGGCGCGGATAGCGGGCGTCGGGCCGGTTGGCGGTGCCGTGGCGGGGCGGGGGGCGTCTGGACATGGCTTCCGCCTAGCCCGACCGAGCCGCGCGGGCAACGTTCCACCCCCCGTTGACAGCCCCGACCCACTTCGCCATTTAGCGCCCCTCGCCGGGCCCGCCCGGCGGCGGCGCTTCGTGGAGGGGTGGCCGAGCGGTCAATGGCAGCAGACTGTAAATCTGCCGGGTTTTCCCTACGTTGGTTCAAATCCAACCCCCTCCACCACCCGCCTGCGCCGACGGTTCGCCTCCCATCATCGTCAGGCATCGAAGCCCTTGCAGGGGCGGGGAGAAGCGCGCGACAAGCGCGCATTCCGTTCAGGAGACTCCCATGCGCGCCGCCGTCGCCCTGTTGCTTCTCGCCGCCTCGCCCGCCGTCCTCATGTCCGCGCCGGCCGCCGCCGCCGGGGCCGCCGACACCGCAGCGCAGGATGCGGCGCTGCTCGCCTATCTCGACAAGGCTTTCGACGAGCGGATGGCGCTTAGCCCGGAGAGCCAGACGGAGCTCGGCTTCAAGACCAATTACAGCAAGCTCGACGACTATACCGACGCCGCCGCCGTGAAGCAGCGCGAACTCGGCGAGCGCCAGCTCGCGGAGATGAAGGCGCGCTTTCGGCCCGAGGCGCTCGGGGAGAGCGCGCGGGTCAGTTACCGCCTGTTCGAATATGAGGTGCTGCGCGACCGCGAGTCCTTCCGGTTCCGCAAGCTGCGCTTCCCGGTCTCGACCAACGGCAGCCCGGCGGGTGCGATCCCGGTGCTCCTCATCAACAACCACAAGGTCGACAGCGTCGCCGATGCCGAGGCCTACATCGCCCGCCTGCGCGACACCCGGCGGGTGATGCAGGAGGTCGCCGCGACAATGCGCGAGCAGGCGAAGGCGGGGATCGTTCCCAACAAGGTCAATTTCGCCCCCGCGCGCGCCGACGCGCTGAAGGTCGTGACCGGCGCGCCGTTCGACAGCGGCCCCGATTCGACCCTTCTCGCCGATATCTCGAAGAAGGTCGCGGCGCTCGACGCCCCGGCCGATGTGAAGGCGAAGCTCATCGCCGACGCGAGGGCGGCGCTCACCGGGCCCTTCCTCGACGGCTACCGCACCCTCATCGCCACCATCGATGAGATCGAGCCGCAGTCGAAAGGCAATTTCGGCGTCTGGGCATTGCCCGACGGCGACGCCTATTACGCCGACCGGCTGAAAGGCTCGACGACGACGTCGCTCAGCGCCGACGAGATCCACCAGCTCGGGCTCCGGCAGGTCGCGGCGATCCGTGCCGAGATGGAGGCGATCAAGACTGAGGTCGGCTTCACCGGCACGCTCGAGCAGTTCTTCGACCGCATCCGCACCGATCCGCAGTTCAAATACCCCAACACTGACGCCGGCCGGGCGCAGTATCTGTCCGATGCGCGCAAGGTCATCGCCGACGTCATGGCGATCGCTCCCAGCTACTTCCGCGTGCTGCCCAAGGCCCCGCTCGAAGTGCGCGCGGTCGAGAAATGGCGCGAGGCGACGGCCCCCACCGCCTTTTACAATCCGCCGTCGGCCGACGGCACGCGCCCCGGCATCTACTATGTGAACCTCGTCGACATGAACCAGACGCAGAAGGTTCAGGTCGACGCCATCGCCGTCCACGAGGGCGCGCCCGGCCATCATTTCCAGATCGCCCGCCAGCAGGAGCTGACCGGCATTCCCAAATTCCGCAAGTTCGGCGGCTACGGCGCCTATGCGGAAGGGTGGGGGCTCTATTCGGAGCGGCTCGGCGACGAGATGGGCGTCTACAAGGACCCCTATGCCCGCTTCGGCATGCTGTCGCTCCAGGTCTGGCGCGCGATCCGGCT
>JADCGM010000232.1 GCA_020249025.1 Alphaproteobacteria bacterium | reverse complement strand
AGGTAGCCGCCGGCGCCACCTGCCAGCGCGGTCGCAAGCGCGATGAGCGCAATTCTGGACGTCGTCATGATCTACTCCGGAAGAAGGGTGCGACCGAGCGCGCGGTCGAGGTCGGCCGCGGCGCGCGCGACATCGAGGGCTGCTGCGACGCGCTGGCGTCGCACGACGGTCAGCGCGCGCTGGGCCTCGATGAGTTCAAGAAGCGGGAACTTGCCGGCGGCATAGCCGAGGCGGGCGACGCGAACCGCCTCCTCGGCGGCCGGGACGGCCCCAGTCGCCAGCGCCTCGGCCTGCGCCTGCGCGGTGTCGTAGGAGGCGATGGCGTTGGCGGCGCGGACGCGGGCGTCGATCTCGGCCTGCGCCAGCGCCGCTTCGGCGCGAACCGCCTCGGCCGCCGCCGCGCGCACCGCGCCGCGATTGCCGTTGAAGAGCGGGAACGGGATGGCGAGCCCGGCGACGACCGCCGTCGCCTCCTCGGCCCGCAACCGCCGGACGCCGACCGTCAGCCGCGGATCGGGAATGCGGGCCGCGCGCTCGACGCGCACCTCAGCCCGCGCTCGCGCCAGATCCTGCCGGGCGACAGCGACATCGACCGCGGCGCGATCGCCTGTCGGCCGCGGGGGCTGGTAGAGCGTGGACGTATCGAGCATGAAGACCGCACTCTCGTCGCCGGTCAGCGCGGCGAGCCTGCGCTTCGCCGCCTCATATTCGCGTTCGGCGCCGAGCCGGCTCGCTTCGGCGGTGGTGCGTTCGACCTGCGCCCGTGCCTGCCGCAGCGGCGGCTCCCGGCCGGCCTCGACCAGCCTGGAGACGGTCCGGAACAACTCGGCGGCGGCCTCGCTTTCCCTGCGCGCCAGCGTCAGCACCTCCTGCGCCGCCGCCGCCTCGGCATGGGCCCGGCGCACGGCCTGTTCGAGATCGAGCCGGGCCTGAGCGGCGCGGAGCGCGGCCGCGTCGAGTGCGGCCCGCCCTGCATCCATCCGTGCGGCGCGCTTGCCGCCGAGCTCGATGGGCTGCTGGACCGAGGCCGTCAGTTCGGCGCCGTCGAGGCCCCGGAACGGCCGCGAGCCGGCGAAGTTCTCGACTTCTAGGCTCAGCTCCGGATTGGGGCGCAGGCGGGCCTGATCGAGGCGGCCGCGCTCGGCGTCGACTCCGGCGCGCGCGCCTCTGAGGATCGGCGCGGCGGCGGTCGCCCGGGCCAGCGCCTCGGACAAGGTCAGGGCAGGAGCCGTCTCTGCCGCGCGCACCATGGCGGGCGCGGCGACAAGCAGCGGCACGATGAGCGCGACGTGCGCCCAGCGGCGGTGGGAAGGCATGATCGATCCTCGAAGCCGAGTGTAAGTGTGGCCGGGCCGGATGGCGCGGCGGCGTCACTCAGGCGCGAGGTTTCGGAGGGTCCTTCTCGGCCGACAGCGCGGCGGAGGCGAGGCGCACGGGCGGCACGACATCGTGAACGGCGCGCGCCGCCCCCGCAGGATGCGCCAGCCCCGAGGCCGGCCCAGCGAACTGGCCGTTGTGATGGAAGCAGCAGGACTGGCAGTGCGGATCGGGAGCGCGGTCGTTACGGCCGCTATCGCTCGCCGGCGTCACCACCCCGCAATCGTCGAGATCGGTCGCGAGCCCGAGACGCGCCATGTCCTCCACCTGATCGGCTGCAAGCGCAATCTGCGCGACAAACAGCGACGCCAGGCAGAGGATCAGGGCCGCGAAACGGACGAGTCCGGCGGGCAGCGCGCGCAAGGTGGCTGCAACGGTCATTGCGACATCGTCCCTACACCAGCGATGCGCGCGAAGCACGACCCTTTGGTTAAAGCCATCGCGGGACGTCATGGAAATAGGCCCGATATGGATCGCCCAGCCGACTCGCGAGGTGGACTTCCTCCAACCGCACCTGGACCTGGATGAGAACTTCGGCAGCAACGAGGAGCGCAAGGGTCGGTGCCGATGGCAGCACGAGGAACAGCCCCGCCATCGCGATCCGCATGCCGAGAAAGATCGGATTGCGGCTGCGTGCGAACAGGCCGTGGCGCACGAGCGGCGGCTGATCGCCCGTGTCAATGCCGATCCGCCAGGAGCGCCCCATCTGGGCCTGCGCGACGATGATCCACAGCAGAGCAGCGGGGAGCATCAGACTCCCGGCGGCGACGAACGCGGGGTGTTGCAGCCATGGCATGATGCCGATCGCCGCGTCGGGGACGCCGGCCGCCCGCAGCGTCAGAAGGAGGACGAGCGCGGCGATCACGACACGCATCCCGGCGGCCGCGACCCCGGCAGCACTGTCGTCATGTGGCAGCATGAGCGCATTGACGCCGTCGCGCCGCCAGACGCGCACGGTCGGCCAGACGAACGCAAGGCCGAAGAAGGCAAGAAAGTAGCCGAGAAGCGCAATGTCGCTCATCGCCGCCCCGCTCCCGGTCCGTTCCCGCTCGCCGCTGAACTCGCCCGCATGCGCCCTCGCCGCCTCGACAAATCTCGATTCGGCGAGCCATATGCATCCTGCAGCTACTACAGGGTCAAGCGATCATATGCGCATCGGCGAACTGGCCAAGCGGACGTCGACCAAGGTCGAGACGATCATCTTCTATGAGAGGATCGGCCTGATGCCGCCGCCGCAACGCACCGGCGCCAACTATCGCAACTACGACGAGACCCACCGCCGCCGCCTCGCCTTCATCCGCCATGCCCGCGGGCTCGGCTTCGACATCGCGGAGGTGCGCTCGCTTCTCGATCTCTCGGACCAGCCGGACCGCGACTGCGCCGAGGCCGACCGGATCGCCAGTGGCCATCTCGCGGCCGTCGAGGCGAAGATCGAGCAGCTCGACGCCTTACGCCGCGAACTCGCCCGCATGATCGGCGAATGCCGCGGCGGTCGCGCAGCCTCTTGCCACGTGCTGGAAGCCATCGGCGATCACGCTCGGTGCGTAACAAGCCACTAAGGGATGCTTGAACAGGCGGGATCGACGTCCGCTCTTGAGAGCCACGGGGCCTAAGCTGAGCGTCTGCTATGAGGCGCATTGCCGACTGACGGCTCAAGCTGGCCGGAAGGAGCCTTACACCGAGCCGGGTCGGCGCAGAACTCCGTGATCAAGCGATCATCGAGCAGAGCCTCAAAGACCGGCAGGTGCTGCCCATGTTCCGAATCGCCGATTACCGGAGTTTTACCGGAGGCCCCATTTCCACCGTCCCGAGGCGACGGGAATTTCGCTGATCTTTGAAGGGGTTAAATGGTGGGCGCGGCAAGGATTGAACTTGCGACCCCTGCGATGTCAACACAGTGCTCTACCACTGAGCTACGCGCCCACGCGGAGGGGTCGTTAGTGGATGCGCCGCGCGCGTGCAAGCGCTTTCAGGAGGCGCTCATCCGCGGTTCGTCGAACATGCGGTCGATCTCGGCGACGAGGTCGCGCAGGTGGAAGGGCTTGGACAGCACCTTCGCGTGCGCGGG
The DNA here is from genome assembly GCA_020249025.1 of Alphaproteobacteria bacterium. Classification (GTDB taxonomy): domain Bacteria; phylum Pseudomonadota; class Alphaproteobacteria; order Sphingomonadales; family Sphingomonadaceae; genus JADCGM01. The sequence goes on along the minus strand of JADCGM010000232.1, from coordinate 308 downwards.
CGCGCCCGAATTGCGGTTGAGCGCAACCGCGGCGAAGCCGGTGATGAACATGATCTTCGTCGCCGGGGCCAGCTCGGCCGCCTTCTGCGCCAGTTCGATGCCGTCCATTTCCGGCATGACGATATCGGTCAGCAGCAGGTCGAAGACATGCTCGGCGAGATGCGGCAGCGCCGCCGCGCCGTTGCCGACGGCGACGCAATCGTGCCCTGCGCGCTCGAGCGCGCGCACGAGGAAGACGCGCATCGATTCGTCGTCTTCGGCAAGGAGAATCCGGGCCATCTCTCCGCATTCTTAACCATGAACAGGGT
>JADCGM010000231.1 GCA_020249025.1 Alphaproteobacteria bacterium | reverse complement strand
GCGACCATCGAGAAGCCGGCGAACATCGGCCCGAGCGCGGGGGCGCGCACGACGATGACCTGCCACGCGTCCCTGAGGCTGAGCGGCGCGCCGGCGCCGCGGCGCATCGGCTCGCGCAGCAGCAGGAACAGCGGCGCGATAAGCAGGCCGGGGGCGGCGATGAGGATGAAGGCCGCCTGCCACGCCTCGAACCCGGCGAGCGGGCCGGAGTCGAGCAGCCCGGAGCCGCCGAGCCATTCGAGCAGCCGGCCGCCGACGATGAAGGCGAGGCCGCTGCCGACGAAGGAGCACATGAGGAAGACGCTCACCGGCCGGCCGATCTTCTCGGGCGGGAACGAGTCGCTGATGAGCGAGAGTCCGGCAGGCGTCAGGCTCGCCTCGCCGACGCCGACGCCGACGCGCGCGGCGAACAGCTGCCAGTAGCTGCGCGCCAGCCCAGAGCCGGCGGCGAACAGGCTGAACAGCGCCAGCCCGCCGCCGATGATGTAGCGGCGCTGATGCCGGTCGGCCATGCGGCCGATAGGGAAACTCATCAGCGTGTAGAAGATGCCGAAGGCGAAGCCCTGGAGCGCGCCGAAGGCGGCGTCGGTCAGACCGAACTCCGCCTTGATCGGCTCGACCATGAGATTGATCACGATGCGGTCGAACTGGCTCATCATCTGCGCCAGCGACAGCAACGCCACCGCCGTCCAGCCGACGCGTGCGCTCGGCCAGCCGGCCTCGTCAGCCAAGTTTCAGAACCCCGGCGAGCCGGTGGATCACCTCGGTCTGGGCGGCGGCCGACTGCACGGAGGTGGTGAAGTTGACCCGCTTGGCGCCGAATTCGCGGCGCTTCGCCACCTCCTCGAGGATCTGGTCGTCGCTGAGGCCGTCGACGCCGAAGCCCATCTCCATGATGAGGTCGCCCGGATCGCGGCCCGCGGCGATGGCGGCGGCGTGGCACTTCTCGACCGCGATCTTGCCCTCCGCATCGGGCTTGAAGATCGGCAGCCAGCCGTCGGCCAGACGCCCGCAGCGCTCCAGCACCGCATCGGGCGGGATCGGCGCGATGGCGCGGCCCATGCCGAAATAGAGCGGGATCGGGCGGGTGACCGGTCGCGGCGACAGGCTGACGTTGGTCAGCTTGTGGAAGCGGCCCTCGAAGCTGACGTCGTTCTCGGTCCACAGCATCCGCAGCACATGGACCTGCTCTTCGAAGCGGGCGGCGCGCGTCTTGAAGTCGGCGCCCATCGCCTCGAACTCGATGTCGTTGTAGCCGAGGCCGACGCCGAGCTTGATCCGCCCGCCCGAGAGGATGTCGATCTCGGCCGCCTGCTTGGCGACGAGCGCCGTCTGGCGCTGCGGCAGGACGAGGACGCCGGTCATGAACTCGATCCGCGTCGTCACCGCCGACAGATAGGCCATCATCGTGAAGCATTCGCGGATGACGCTCTTGTCGGTGTAGGGCGTCTGCGCGATGCCGCCATGCTTCTCGGCGACGATGCCGACGACATGGTCGAGGAAGCGGCAGTGGTTGAAGCCGAGCCGGTCGGCGGTCTTCACGAACTCGATGATCTCCCGCACGTCGGTCGAGAAGTCGGGGAAGCGATAGACGTTGGTGCCGAACTTCATGTCCACGAACATCGGGCGATCCTTTTCCTCAGATGGCGGCTGCCTGGCGGAGCGCGGCGACAGCGTCGGCGCTGAACCCCCATTCGGCAAGGGCGGCGTCGGTGTGTTCGCCCGCATGGGGCGGCGGCCCGGCGATGACGCCGGGGGTGAGCGAGAAGCGCGGCGCGGGCGCGGGCTGGAGCACGTTCCATTCAGTGACGAGGTTGCGCCGCGCCGCCATGTGCGGGTGGTGCGGCGCCTCCTCGGCGGTGAGCACGGGGGCGAAGCAGGCGTCGGTGCCTTCGAGCAGCGCCGTCCATTCGTCACGGGTCTTCGTCGCGAAGACGGCGGCGAGCTTGTCCTGAAGCGCGGGCCAGTCCTCGCGGCTCATCTGGCGGTCGAACTGCGGATCGTCGATCCCGAGCTTGTCCAGCAGCAGCCGGTAGAAGTGGTTCTCGACCGCGCCGACCGCGACCCATTTGCCGTCGGCGCATTTGTACGTGTCGTAGAAGTGCGCGCCGCCGTCGAGCGTGTTGGTGCGGCGCTCGCCGCTCATCCGGCCCGAGGCCTTCAGCCCGAAGAACCACGCCATCAGCGAGACGACGCCGTCGACCATCGCCGCGTCGACGACCTGCCCTTTCCCCGTCTCGCGCGCATGCAGCACGCCCGCCAGCAGACCGAAGGCGAGGTAGAGCGCGCCGCCGCCGAAATCGCCGACGAGATTGAGGGGCGCGACCGGCTTGTCCTTCGTCCCGATGGCGTCGAGCGCGCCGGTCAGCGCGATATAGTTGATGTCGTGGCCCGCCGCCTGCGCCAGCGGTCCCTCCTGCCCCCAGCCAGTCATGCGGCCGTAGACGAGCTTCGGGTTACGGGCGAGCGCGACCTCGGGACCGAGGCCGAGCCGCTCCATGACGCCGGGGCGGAAGCCTTCGATGACCGCGTCGGCCCGCTC
>JADCGM010000230.1 GCA_020249025.1 Alphaproteobacteria bacterium | reverse complement strand
CTGGCGCTGGGCCGCAACGCGCTCGTCGCGTTCATGCCGTGGAACGGCTACAACTACGAGGACTCGATCCTCATCTCCGAGCGCATCGTCAAGGACGACGTCTTCACCTCGATCCACATCGAGGAGTTCGAGGTCATGGCCCGCGACACCAAGCTCGGGCCGGAGGACATCACCCGCGACATCCCGAACGTCGGCGAGGAGGCGCTGCGCAACCTCGACGAGGCGGGCATCGTCTATATCGGCGCCGAGGTCGAGCCGGGCGACATCCTCGTCGGCAAGATCACGCCGAAGGGCGAGAGCCCGATGACGCCGGAAGAGAAGCTTCTGCGCGCCATCTTCGGCGAAAAGGCCTCCGACGTGCGCGACACGTCGCTGCGCCTGCCGCCGGGCGTGTCGGGCACCATCGTCGAGGTCCGTGTCTTCAACCGTCACGGCATCGAGCTCGACGACCGCGCCCGCGCGATCGTCCGCGAGGAGACCGAGCGGCTGGAGAAGGACGCCGCCGACGAGCGCGCCATTCTCGACCGCACCACCTATGCGCGCCTGCGCGAAATGCTGCTCGGTCAGGCGGTCGCCGCCTCGCCGAAGGGCGTCAAGAAGGGCGCGACCATCGACGACGCGATGCTCGAGGAGCAGCCGCGCCGCGAGTGGTGGAAGTTCGCCGTCGCCGACGACGCGCGCCAGGCCGACATCGAGGCGCTGGCGACGCAGTGGAAGGAGTCGCAGCAGAACATCGAGCAGCGCCTCGCCGACAAGAAGGAGAAGCTCGAGCGCGGTGACGAGCTGCCGCCGGGCGTGCTCAAGATGGTCAAGGTCTTCGTCGCGGTGAAGCGCAAGCTGCAGCCGGGCGACAAGATGGCCGGCCGTCACGGCAACAAGGGCGTCATCTCGCGCATCCTGCCGCAGGAGGACATGCCGTTCCTCGAGGACGGCACCCCGGTCGATCTCGTGCTCAACCCGCTGGGCGTGCCGTCGCGCATGAACGTCGGTCAGATCTTCGAGACGCACCTGGGCTGGGCCGCGCGCGGCCTCGGCCGCCAGATCTCGGCGATGCTCGAGGACATCCACGCCAAGGGCCGCGACCTCGCCAACGGCGACGCCAAGCAGCTTCGCGAGAAGCTGAAGGCGATCTACGGCGGTCAGTACGACAGCGAGATCGCCGCGCTGAGCGATGCCGAGGTCGTCGAGCTGGCGTCGAACGTCGCGACGGGCGTGCCGATGGCGACGCCGGTGTTCGACGGCGCGCGCGAGGCGGAAGTGTCGCAGATGCTCGAACTCGCCGGTCTCGACCGGTCGGGTCAGGTCGAGCTCTACGACGGCCGCACCGGCGAGCAGTTCGACCGCAAGGTGACCGTGGGCTACATCTACATGCTGAAGCTCCACCACCTCGTGGACGACAAGATCCACGCGCGCTCGATCGGCCCGTACTCGCTCGTCACCCAGCAACCGCTGGGCGGCAAGGCGCAGTTCGGCGGTCAGCGCTTCGGCGAGATGGAGGTGTGGGCGCTGCAGGCCTATGGCGCGGCGTACACGCTCCAGGAGATGCTGACGGTGAAGTCCGACGACGTCGTCGGCCGCACCAAGGTCTACGAGGCGATCGTCAAGGGCGACGACACCTTCGAGGCCGGCATCCCCGAGTCGTTCAACGTGCTCGTCAAGGAAATGCGTTCGCTCGGCCTCAACGTCGAGCTCAAGAACGCCGACGTGGACGAGGCGGCATAGCTGAGCCGCTCGGCCGGCACGCTTCACGCGTGCCGGCCGGGCCGGCCCAACGCTTTGCCTTGCTGATATTCAGAAGAAGGACTGGACCGTGAACCAGGAACTGATGAACTTCTTCAATCCGGCGCAGAAGCCGGAGACGTTCGACCAGATCCAGATCTCGATCGCGAGCCCGGAGCGCATCCGCTCCTGGTCGTTCGGCGAGATCAAGAAGCCCGAGACGATCAACTACCGGACGTTCAAGCCCGAACGCGACGGCCTGTTCTGCGCGCGCATCTTCGGTCCGATCAAGGACTACGAGTGCCTGTGCGGCAAGTACAAGCGCATGAAGTACAAGGGCATCGTCTGTGAGAAGTGCGGCGTCGAGGTCACGGTCTCGAAGGTCCGCCGCGAGCGGATGGGCCATATCGAACTGGCCGCTCCGGTCGCGCACATCTGGTTCCTGAAGTCGCTGCCGAGCCGCATCGGCATGCTTCTCGACATGCCGCTGAAGGACCTCGAGCGCGTTCTCTATTTCGAGAACTATGTCGTCATCGAGCCCGGCCTGACGCCGATGAAGAAGTTCCAGCTCCTCTCCGAGGATGAGCTGATGACGGCGCAGGAGGATCACGGCGAGGACGCCTTCACCGCCGGCATCGGCGCCGAGGCGATCCGCACGCTGCTCGAGGAACTCGACCTCGAGGGCGAGATGGTCGCGCTCAAGGAAGAGCTGGCGACGACCAAGTCGGAGCTGAAGCCCAAGAAGATCATCAAGCGGATGAAGATCGTCGAGAGCTTCATCGAGTCGGGCAACCGTCCCGAGTGGATGGTGCTCACCGTCGTTCCGGTGATCCCGCCCGAGCTGCGTCCGCTGGTGCCGCTCGACGGCGGCCGCTTCGCGACGTCGGACCTCAACGACCTCTACCGCCGCGTCATCAACCGCAACAACCGCCTGAAGCGGCTCATCGAGCTGCGCGCGCCGGACATCATCGTCCGCAACGAGAAGCGCATGCTTCAGGAGGCGGTCGACGCGCTGTTCGACAACGGCCGCCGCGGCCGCACGATCACCGGCGCCAACAAGCGCCCGCTGAAGTCGCTCAGCGACATGCTGAAGGGCAAGCAGGGCCGCTTCCGCCAGAACCTGCTCGGCAAGCGCGTCGACTATTCGGGCCGCTCGGTCATCGTGACGGGGCCTGAGCTGAAGCTGCACCAGTGCGGCCTGCCGAAGAAGATGGCGCTGGAGCTGTTCAAGCCGTTCATCTATTCGCGGCTTGAGGCGAAGGGGCTGTCGTCCACCGTCAAGCAGGCGAAGAAGCTGGTCGAGAAGGAGCGCCCGGAGGTCTGGGATATTCTGGATGAGGTCATCCGCGAACATCCCGTGCTGCTGAACCGCGCGCCGACGCTGCACCGTCTGGGGATTCAGGCTTTCGAGCCGATCCTGATCGAAGGCAAGGCGATCCAGCTTCACCCGCTGGTCTGTTCGGCTTTCAACGCCGACTTCGACGGCGACCAGATGGCCGT
>JADCGM010000023.1 GCA_020249025.1 Alphaproteobacteria bacterium | reverse complement strand
GGCACTTCGCGCGTCGCCGACCTGTTCGCCATGCTGCGCGGCTTCGGCACCGTGCTCACCATCCCGACCGATCCGACCTCCGACCGGCTACGGGGCCTGCGCTGCGATCTCGTCGTCGTCGGTCTGGGCGAGGGCGCGCTCGACGGGCTGCGTGTCGTGTCGCGGCTGCGCTCCTGGCCACAGACTCGGCACCTGCCGCTGCTTGCCTTCGTGCCGCGCGGCGAGCGCGCCGTGATGCTGCGCGCGTTCGACATCGGCGCCAGCGATTGCGTGACGATGCCGGCCGACATGGTCGAGGTGATCGCCCGCGTGCGGACGCTGCTGCGCCGCGGCCGGCTCACCGAGCGGCTGCGCCAGAACCTGGTCCGTTCGATGCGCCTCGCCTCGACCGATGCGGTCACCGGCGTCCACAACCGCCACCATCTGATGCAGCAGCTCGGCACGCTGGTGCTGCGCGCGCGCACCACCGCCAAGCCGCTCGCCGCGCTGATGGTCGATCTCGATCACTTCAAGTCGGTCAACGACCGCTTCGGCCATGCCGTCGGCGACCGGGCGCTGCGAGCGGTCGGGCACGAGCTGTCGGCGGCGGTGCGCGGACTCGATGTCGTCGCCCGTTACGGCGGCGAGGAGTTCGCCGTCCTGATGCCGGATTCGGACCTCGCCGCAGCCGAACTGGCGGCCGAGCGGGTGCGGGCGGCGGTCGAGACGCTGCACACCCGCCACCCCGGGGTGCCGCCGCTGACCGTCAGCATCGGCGTCGCGGCGATGCGCGCGGGCGAGGACGACGGCGGCGACCTGCTCGTCCGCGCCGACGCCGCGCTCTACGCGGCCAAGACCGGCGGCCGGAACCGCGTGGTCACCGGCGCGCTGCGGTCGGCCGCGGCCTGACTGCTAGACCCTGAATACGACAACGGCCGCGTCTCCTGAGAGACGCGGCCGTCGCGGAGCCGGCCCGGCAGCGGGCAGCTACTTGATCTTGGCTTCCTTGAACTCGACGTGCTTGCGCGCGACGGGGTCGTACTTGCGGAAGCTCAGCTTCTCGGTCTTCGTGCGCGGGTTCTTCTTCGTGACGTAGAAGAAGCCGGTGTCGGCGCTGCTGACCAGCTTGATCTTGACGGTGGTGGGCTTCGCCATGGCGTCCTCGAAAACCTGAATGCTCTTGAAAAAGAAAGCGGCGCACGCGCGCCGCCGTTCGGACGCGGCTCTTGCCAATTCAGGGGCGGGAAGTCAAGTCGAACACTCAATCGGTCAGATCGAGCCGACGCTTGATCCGGTCGATCTCGTCGAAGGCGCGGTCGACCCGCGTCGCCAGATGGGCGCTGACTTCAGCGTCGAGAGCGCTGTCCCGGCGCAGGCCGCCAAGGCCCGCCGCGATTTCGGCGAGCCGCACCGACTGCTCTTTCTGGACCGCGCGCATGTCCGCCATATCGCCGCGGATGCCGCGCAGCATCTCGAGGACAAGGTTTTCGGTCGCCGCGTTCATGGTCGGACTCTACCGGAAATTGCAGAGACTGCCCAGCCTGCTCATCGCCGCTTCCCGCGCCGGACGCCGGGGGGCGGACCGCCGCGGCGCGCCGGACGGGGGCGGTCGCGGCGTTCGCGGGGGACGCGGTGGCCGGCGGCGGGTTCTTCGGGGAGCTCGAAGCGCAATGCGCCCGTCACCGGGTTGGCCTCGGCGAGCCGCAGGTCGAGCGTGAGCCCGGGGCGATAGGTCGTGCCCGTCTCGGTGCCTTCGAGAACCTTCAGCGTCTCGTCGAACAGGAAGCGCTCGTCGCCGAGCGTGGAGACCGGCACCAGCCCGTCGCCGCCGACGCCCTCGACGGTCGCGAAGAAGCCGAACTTGGCGACGCCGGTGATCTTCGTCGGCAGCACCTCGCCGACCTTCTCGGCGAGGAAGGCCGCAACATAGCGGTCGATGGTGTCGCGCTCGGCCTCCATGGCGCGGCGCTCGGTCATCGAGATGTGCTCGCCGGTGCGCGCCATCGCAGTCGCCTCGTCGTCGGTCAGCCCGCCCTCGCCGAGCCTGTAGGCGCGGACCAGCGCGCGGTGGACGACGAGATCGGAATAGCGCCGGATCGGCGAGGTGAAGTGCGCATAGGAGCCGAGCGCGAGACCGAAATGACCGAGATTGTCGGGCGCATAATAGGCCTGCGTCTGCGTGCGCAGCACCTGCTCGTTGACCTGATCCTTCTCCGGCAGGTCGCGCACCTGCGCCAGCAGCCGGTTGAAGGTCGCCGGGCGGATGACCTGGCCGAGCGCGAAGGGCAGATCGAAGCTTTCGAGATAGTCCTTGAGCGCCACGAGCTTCTCGCGGCCCGGCGCCTCGTGGACGCGGTACATGACCGGCGTCTTCTTCGCCTCCAGCGCCTTCGCCGCGGCGACGTTGGCGGCGATCATGAAGTCTTCGATCACGCGGTGCGCATCGAGACGCTCGCGCGGGGCGACATCGGTGATGCGCCCGGCGGCGTCGAGGACGACCCGGCGTTCGGGCAGATCGAGATCGAGCGGCTCTCGCTTGTCGCGCGCTTTCGACAGCGCACCCCACGCCCCCCACAGCGGCTTGAGGACGGTCTCGGTCCAGGGCGACTGGGCCTTGCCGTCGATCGCCGCCTGCGCCTCCTCATAGGCGACGTTGGCGACACAGCGGATGACGGCGCGGGTGAAGCGCTGGGCGAGGATGCGACCGTCAGCGGACAGCGTCAGATGGCAGGCGAGGACCGCCCGATCCTGCTGCTCGACGAGCGAGCAGGCGTCGGCCGACAGCGCCTCGGGCAGCATCGGCACCACCCGGTCGGGGAAGTAGACCGAATTGCCGCGCTCGCGCGCCGATCGGTCGAGCGCCGAGCCGGGACGGACGAACCACGACACGTCGGCGATGGCGACGACCGCGGTCCAGCCGCCGGGGTTGGCGGGATCGCTGTCGGGGGCGGCCCAGACCGCATCGTCATGATCGCGCGCGTCGGCCGGGTCGATGGTGAGGATCGGCAGATGGCGCAGATCCTCGCGGTCGCCGAGCGGCTGGTGCGCGGCACGCTCGGCCTCCGCCAGCGCCGCATCGGGGAAGCGGTGCGGGATGCCCTTGGCGTGGATGGCGATGAGCGAGAAGCTGCGCGGCGCGAACGGATCGCCGAGCACCTCGACGACGCGCGCGGTCTGGCGCGGCGGCCGGCCGACCGGCTCGGCGAGCACGAGATCGCCCGGCTCGGCGTCACCCGGATCGGAGACCGCGACCTCGAGCCGCGCCTTCTTGTCGACGGGCACCAGCCGCCACGACCGCTCGCTGCCGCCCTTGCGCGCCTCGCGCACGTCCTCGCGCAAGATGCCGAGCACAAACTCCGATGAGCGCGACAGCTTCTTCATCGGGTGGCCGCGATAGCTGTTGCCCGCCTCCTCGATGCGCGCCAGCACACGGTCGCCGATGCCGAGCGCCGATCCGCGCCCGCGCTCGACGATGCGGATGCGCGGTGGCGGCGTGCCCTGGTCCCAGCGGTCGGGAACCGCGATCGCGCCCTCCTCGGCCTCGATGACGCGCAGAACGGTCACCTTCGGCAGCCCGCCGCCCTTGTGGAAACTGCGCCCGGGTCCGACGTCGAGCGCGCCGTCGTTGGCCATGTCCTTCAACAGCGCCTTCAGCGCGATCTTCTCGGCGCCGTGGAGCCCGAACGCCTTGGCGATCTCGCGCTTGCCGACCGGACCGGGCGCATCGGCGATGAACTTCAGGATGGCGTCCGCGGACGGCAGGCCGGGGGAGGGGCGCTTGGACATCGATCCCCTTTCGGCCGATCCACGCCCCGATACAACCGCCGAACGCTAGCGGCGTTGCACTAGCCCAGCCGCACCCGCTCCACGATGGTGTAGACCGAACCGTCGGCTGTGAGCTGGCTCTCGTAGAGGCAGAGGCTGTCGACGCGGAACGGCGGGCTGGTGACGCCGCCGTGGGTGGCGATGAAGGCGTCGGCGGGGCCGGCGCCGCGGCCGAAGCGGGCGATGGTGATGTGCGGGAGATAGGCGCGGCGTTCCGGTTCGACCCCGGCGCGGGCGAGCGTCTGGTTGACCTTGTGGTGGAGCGCGGTCACCGCCTCGTGCGGGCGCACCCCGACCCAGAGCGCGTTGGGAATCCCCCGCCGGTCGAACAGGCCGATGCCGTTCAGTTCCAGATCGAAGGCCGGGTGGTGAAGGCTCGCCAGCGCGTCGGCGATGTCGTTGGCCTGGCGGCTGTCGACCTCGCCGATGAAACGCAGCGTGAGGTGAAGCTGCTCGTCGGTCTGCCAGCGCGCGCCGCTGACGCCGCCCATGAGCGCCAGCAGCTGCGCCTTGACCGGGTCGGGCGGATCAATCCCGACGAAGAGCCGGTGCTGCACCGGTCGCTCCTGCGCTGGCGGCGGTGCGCTGCGCGGGCAGCGCATCGAGCGACCTGCGCACCGTCGGCAGGATGTTGGCGACCATCACGCCGACGCCCTGACGGTTGGGATGGAGCCCGTCCGGCAGCAGCAGCGGCTGGTTGAAGGCCACGCCCTTGAGGAAGAAGGGATAGTGGACCGCGCCATGCTTCTTCGCGAGTGCGGGGTAGATGGCGTTGAACTCGTCGACGTAGCGCACGCCGAGGTTCGGGCCGCCGAACATGCCGGCGAGGATCACCGGGATGCCGCGCTTCTTGAACTCGGTCAGCATGGCGTCGAGGTTGGCGCGGGTCTGCGCCGGGGGCAGGCCCCGCAACATGTCGTTCGCGCCAAGCTCGAGGATCGCGAGATCGGGCTTCTTCTTGAGGCTGTTGAGCACCCAGGGCAGGCGCGCGCGGCCGCCGGCGGTGGTGTCGCCCGACACGCCGGCATTGTGGACGCGCACTGCACGGCCCTCGGCGCGCAGCCGGGCTTCGAGCTGGGCCGGGAAGCTCTCGCTCCCCTTCAGCCCATAGCCCGCCATCAGCGAGTCGCCGAAGCCGAGGATCAGGCGTTCCGAAGCTGCGCCCTGCGCGGCGGCCGGCATGGTGGACATGAACGATCCCAACAAAAACACGAACGCGACTTGGACAAAGCGGCGGGCGGCCCAATATGGGCGTGTAACGTTCCGCATAGGGCCTTTCCCCGACATCATGACGTCCCCTGATATTGTGATCGCCGCGCGCGATGTCACCCTGTCCTTGCGCAGTTCGGCCGGCATGGTCGAGATCCTGCGTGGCGTCTCGCTCGATGTCCCGCGCGGGCAGTCGCTGGCGATCCTAGGGCCGTCGGGATCGGGCAAGTCGTCGCTGATGGCGGTGCTCGCGGGTCTCGAGCAGGCGTCGGGTGGCACCGTCAACGTCGCCGGCGCGGATTTCCATGGCCTGTCCGAGGACGGGCTGGCGATCGCGCGGCGCGGTCGCATCGGCATCGTGCTGCAGGCCTTCCACCTCATTCCGACGATGACCGCGCTCGAGAATGTCGCGGTGCCGCTCGAACTCGCCGGCATCGCAGATCCGTTCGGGCGGGCGGCGGCCGAGCTGACGGCTGTCGGCCTCGGGCATCGGCTCGATCATTATCCGGCGCAGCTGTCGGGCGGCGAGCAGCAGCGCGTCGCCATTGCTCGAGCGACCGCGCCCGGCCCGGCGATCCTGTTCGCCGACGAGCCCACCGGCAACCTCGACGCCGCCACCGGCCACAACATCGTCGAGATGCTGTTCGCGCGGCAGGCCGAAACCGGGGCGACGCTCGTTCTCATCACCCACGACGTCGAGCTCGCCGGGCGCTGCGCGCGCGTTGTCGAGATGCGCGACGGCCGCATCGTCAGCGACCGGGCCCCGGCGTGACCCCGCTCTGGCTGCGTCTCGCGGTCCGCGAGCTGCGCGGCGGCCTGACCGGGCTGCGGCTGCTCGCGGTCTGCCTGTTCCTTGGCGTCGCCGCCATCGCGGGCGTCGGCAGCCTGTCGTCGTCGATCGTCGCCGCCATCGACGAGCAGGGCCAGACCCTGCTCGGCGCGGACGTCGAGGTCCGCTTCTCCTCGCGCGCCGCGACGCCCGATCAGCGGGCGGCGTTCGAGGCGCTCGGCACCGTCTCCGAAGGCGTGCGGATGCGCTCGATGGTGCGGCCGACGGGGACCAATCCGAACCCGCCGATCCTCGCCGAGCTGAAGGCGGTCGACGGCGCCTATCCGCTCTACGGCCGCGCCGCGCTCGCCACGGGCACCGCGCTCCAGACCGCGCTTCGCGGCGACAGCGTCGTCGTTGCGCAGGCGATCGCCGACCAGCTCGGACTGAAGCCCGGCGACCGCGTCGAGATCGGCGCGGCGATGCTCACCGTCGGCGGCGTCCTCACCGAGGAGCCCGACCGCGCCGGACAGGGCTTCAGCCTCGGCCCGACCGCGATGGTCAGCCTCGCGACGCTCGCCAAGACCGGCGTCGATGCGCCGGGCAGCCTCTACACCCGCGCCTACCGCATCAAGCTGCCGGCCGGCGCGGACGCCACTGCGATCGAACCGCAGTTGGAGACCCGCTTCCCCGATGCCGGCTGGGACATCCGCGACCGCTCCAATGGCGCGCCGGGGGTCCAGCGCTTCGTCGAGCGGCTGGGCCAGTTCCTGACCCTCGTCGGGCTGACCGCGCTGGTCGTCGCGGGCGTCGGCGTCGGCAACGGCGTCGCCTCCTATCTCGACACGAAGTCGACCGGTATCGCCTCGCTGAAGAGCCTCGGCGCGACGTCGGGCCTCATCT
>JADCGM010000229.1 GCA_020249025.1 Alphaproteobacteria bacterium | reverse complement strand
ATCGCCGAGAAGCTCGGCGAAGGGCTCACCCGCAACGCCGTCATCGGCAAGGCGCATCGCCTCGGCCTGAAGGGCCGCCCGTCGCCGGTGAAGGCGGGGGCCGAACCCGCCGCTGCCGCAGCGCCTGCGCCGGCCCCGAAGCCGGCCGCTGCTCCGCCGCCCGCGCCCGCCGCGGCTGCGCCGGCCGCAGCGCCCGAACCCGCCCCGGCCCCCGTGGCCGCCGCCGCCGCTGCGCCTGCGATCGAGCTGCCCAAGGCGCGCCCGGTTCCGGTGCGGGCCGCCCCGGTCTCCGGCAAGTCCGGCGGCAAGACCACGCTGCTCGATCTGTCCGACAAGGTCTGCAAGTGGCCGATCGGTCACCCGGACGAGGCCGACTTCCACTTCTGCGGCAAGCCGAGCCAGCCGGGCTTCCCCTATTGCGGCGAGCATTGCGCCGTCGCCTATCAGGCCCAGCTGCCGCGTCGCGACCGGCCGCGCCAGATGCCGCCGATGATGCCGGGCATGCGGCCGCGCTGAGCGGCTGAACCGGGTTTGAACGGCCTGTTCCCCGGCGGTTCAGGCCGGGCCGCATAATCCTTCCAGCACGCGGGTGATTGAACCTGCGCCGCCGCGCTCCGTTGGGGAGCGCAAACGGGATTGGAAGGATGTGCCATGTTGCGTGAACCAATTGTCGCCCTGTCGGCGCTGACGATGCTCGCCACCCCGGTCGCTGCGATGGCAGGGGATCGCGACCGCGTCAGCCGCGAGGAGCTGCGCAAGGACCGCCGCGAGGTCCGCGAGGAGCGGCGCGAATATGAGCGCGCTCTGCGCCGCGGCGACCGCTCCGATATCCGCGAGGAGCGCCGCGAGTATCGCGACGCCAAGCGCGAACTGCGCGAGGACCGCCGCGACTGGCAGCGCTACCGCGCCTATGACTACAACCGCCCCGATCCGCGCTACGGCAACCGCTACTATGCCGACCGCTACTACCGCGACAGCCGCTACTACGGCCCGCAGCGGCTGAGCTACAACGACCGCATCTATCGCGGGCAGGACGGCCGCTACTATTGCCGCCGCTCGGACGGGACCACCGGCCTCATCGTCGGGGCGCTCGGCGGCGGCGTGCTCGGCAACGTGATCGCGCCGGGCGGCTCGAAGACGCTCGGCTCGATCGTCGGCGGCAGCCTCGGCGCGATCATCGGCCGCTCGCTCGATCGGGGCGAGGTGACCTGCCGCTAGGCTCCTGAAACGCTTGGGTTGATTGCCCCCTGTCGCTTCGCCAAGGTGCGCGGCGACAGGAGGGCACATCATGCGGGCATTCATCACGACGGCGGCGGCGCTGCTGCTGGGCGGTTCGGCCATTGCGCAGGGGGCGGCGCCGGCGACCTACATCCAGGCGGCGCGGGTCATTACGGTGCCGAGGCAGCCGCCCTTGGGCGAGTCGACCGTCATCGTCCGCGGCGGCCGGATCGAGGCGATCCGCGCCGGCCGCATCGCGCCCGAGCCGGGCGCCAGGCTCGTCGATCTCGGCAGCGGCACGCTGATGCCCGGCCTCATCGACATGCACGTGCACACGTTCAGCGAGGGCGAGCCCCTGAAGCAGCGCCTCGGCGCGATGACGCGCGGCGACGAGGACATGGCTTTCATCGGGGCGCGCAACGCCCGCATCATGCTGGAGCACGGCTTCACCACGCTGCGCGATCTCGGCGGCGACGGCTTTGCGCTCAGGGCGCTGACCAATGCGATCGCGGCGGGCGACGTCGTCGGCCCAACCATCGTCTACGCCGGCCGCGCCGTCGCGGTCACCGCCGGGCATGGCGATCCCGCGAACGGCCTCAACCGGGAGCAGCGGGATCTGGCGCGGGAAAGCAGCGTCGGCGTCTGCAACGGGCCCGACGATTGCCGCCGCGCGGTGCGCGAGCAGGTCGCGCTCGGCGCGGGCGTGATCAAGATCACTGCGACCGGAGGCGTCGGCAGCAACATCGCCGCCGGCCTCGGCCAGCAGATGTTCGCCGACGAGATGAAGGCGGTCGTCGAGACCGCGCGGATGTTCGGCCTGAAGGTCGCCGCGCATGCCCACGGCAAGGACGGCATCAAGGCCGCGCTCGAGGCGGGCGTCTCGTCGATCGAGCATTGCACCTTCACCGATGCCGAAACCAACGCGCTGTTCAAGAAGACCGGGGCCTATTGCGTGCCGACGGCGCTGGCGCCCATCGCCGCGGTCGAACAGGCCCGGCGCGGCGAGCGGCCGCCGGCCTCGCTGCCCAAGGCCGAGGAAACGGTCGCGGCGCACGCGCGCAACATCGCGGGCGCGATCAAGGATGGCGTGAAGATCGCCTTCGGCACCGACACCGGCGTGTCGCGGCCCGACCAGATCGGCGGCGAGTTCGCGCTGCTCGTGAAGTTCGGCATGACGCCGATGCAGGCGATCCGCTCGGCGACGGTCGAGGCGGCAACCCTGCTCGGGCGCGCCGACCGCATCGGCACCATCGAGCCCGGCAAGGACGCCGATCTCGTCGCCGTGGCGGGCGATCCGCTCGCCGACATCACCGAGATGGAGCGGGTGCGCTTTGTCATGCGCCGCGGCGCGGTGGTGACTCAGAACGGCCAGCGCCAGCCGTTCCCCGCGAACTAAGGCCCGGCAAAGCGAGGGGAGGGGCGGCGGCCGCCTTTTCGCGGCCGTTCACCTCGCGGCCATTGCCGAGCCGCGTACAAGCGCCCATGTTGAAGGGTACGCGCGAGAGTGGGTGCGCGCCCTAAGGAGCCGAAACGACCATGTCCGATCAGCCGCAGAAGAAGCCGCCGACACTGTGGGGCCGCAGCCTCGCGATGTGGATCGTGATCGGCCTCGTGCTTGTCGTCGTCGTTTCGGTGTTCAACGCACCGTCGTCGTCGGGGCAGGTCACCCAACTCCCCTATTCGGATTTCATCGCCAAGGTCGAGGAAGGGTCGGTCAAGGAAGTCGAGATCCGCGGGCAGAACCTTGCGGGCCGCCTCCAGAACGACACGCTGTTCCAGACCTATGCGCCCGCCGACCCTGATCTCGTCCAGCGCCTGCGGGAGCGCGGCGTCCGCTTCACCGCCCAGCCGGAGGAGCGCGGCAGCTTCCTGTCGCAGCTGATCATCTCGATCCTGCCGTTCGCGCTGATGATCGGCATCTGGCTGCTCGTCATGCGCCAGATGCAGAACGGCGCGGGCAAGGGCGCGATGGGCTTCGGCAAGTCGCGCGCCAAGCTGCTCACCGAAAAGCAGGGGCGCGTCACCTTCGACGACGTCGCCGGCATCGACGAAGCGCGTGAGGAGCTTCAGGAGATCGTCGACTTCCTGAAGGACCCCGGCAAGTTCCACCGCCTCGGCGGCAAGATTCCGAAGGGTGCGCTGCTCGTCGGCCCGCCGGGCACCGGCAAGACGCTCCTCGCCCGCGCCATCGCCGGCGAGGCCAACGTGCCCTTCTTCACCATCTCGGGTTCGGACTTCGTCGAGATGTTCGTCGGCGTCGGTGCGAGCCGCGTGCGCGACATGTTCGAGCAGGCGAAGAAGAACGCGCCCTGCATCATCTTCATCGACGAGATCGACGCCGTCGGCCGTCACCGCGGCGCAGGTCTGGGCGGCGGCAACGACGAGCGCGAGCAGACCTTGAACCAGCTCCTCGTCGAGATGGACGGCTTCGACGCCAACGAGGGGATCATCATCGTCGCGGCGACCAACCGCCCCGACGTTCTCGATCCGGCGCTGCTGCGCCCGGGCCGCTTCGACCGCCAGATCGTGGTCGGCCGTCCGGACATCGAGGGCCGCGAGAAGATCCTGCAGGTCCACATGCGCAAGGTGCCGCTCGCGCCGGACGTCGTCGCCCGCGTCATCGCGCGCGGCACGCCGGGCTTCTCGGGCGCGGACCTCGCCAACCTCGTCAACGAGGCGGCGCTGCTCGCCGCGCGCAAGGGCAAGCGCCTCGTGTCCATGGCCGAGTTCGAGGAGGCCAAGGACAAGGTCATGATGGGCGTCGAGCGCAAGTCGATGGTCATGACCGAGGACGAGAAGCGCATGACCGCCTATCACGAGGCCGGTCACGCCGTCGTCGCGCTCCACGAGCCGGCGTCCGACCCGATCCACAAGGCGACGATCATCCCGCGCGGCCGTGCGCTCGGCATGGTCATGCGCCTGCCGGAGCGCGACGCCTATTCGCTTCACCGCGACAAGATGCACGCCAACCTGTCGGTCGCGATGGGCGGCCGTATCGCCGAGGAGCTGATCTTCGGCTACGACAAGGTCTCGTCGGGCGCGTCGGGCGACATCCAGATGGCGACCGATCTGGCGCGCAACATGGTCACCCAGTGGGGCATGTCCGACAAGCTCGGGCCGCTGAAGTACACCGAGAACCAGGAAGAGGTGTTCCTCGGCCACTCGGTGTCGCGCCAGCAGAACGTTTCGGAGCGGACCGCGCAGCTCATCGACGAGGAAGTGAAGCGGATCGTCACCGAGGGCTATGACCGCGCCAAGCAGGTGCTGACCGACAACATTGATCAGCTCCACCGCGTGGCGGGCGCACTGCTCGAGTACGAGACGCTGTCGGGCGACGAGATCAAGCGCATCCTTCAGGGCGAGACGATCGACCGCGGCGATCCGTCGGCGACCCAGCCGCCGGCCTCGCTGTCGGGCGTCAGCTCGATCCCGAAGACCGGCCGCCGCCGCAACGGCGGTCTGGGCGGCGAGCCGGCCCCGCAGGGCAGCTAGTCAGCCCGCTTCATCGCAGACCGCGAAGCGGCGCGCCCCTTCAGGCGCGCCGCTTTCGCATTCCGGCGATCGTGCCGGCGACGACGATGGCCGCGGCGGCCCAGGCGGTCACCGCCACCGGCCCGGCGTTGCCGTTGGCGACACCGATGGCGACCAGCGCCCACAGCACCGCGCCCGCATAGGCCGGATGCGCCAGCCGCCAGGCGAGCCCGCCCGCCACCAGCGCCGCCACCGCGAGCAGCCAGATCGCCTGCTGCTCGAGGCTATGGCCGGCCGGGTTGAAGCCGTGGAACTGGAAGGCGGCCGCGATGTTGGCGAAGGTCGCCGCCGTCGCCCAGCCGGCGAAGATCATCACGGACGGCACCGCGATCCAGCGCTCCGCACCCTTGGCGCGCTTGGGCGCCCCCGCCGCGGTCGTCAGCAGCAGGGCAAGCAGGGTGGTGAT
>JADCGM010000228.1 GCA_020249025.1 Alphaproteobacteria bacterium | reverse complement strand
GTGCGCTTTCGGCGACGGCGATGCCCTCTTCGGACAGCCGGCCGTCGGCGGCGACGCCACGGCCGAGGCCGGCCATCACCTTCTCGTTGAACAGCGTGTGCGGCGTGCGGGTCAGCCCGCGATAGACGACGAGACGGATCGAGTTCGATCCGATGTCGATGATGCCGGTAAGCGGTTCGTCGCTGCCGCGTCGCAGCGGCATTCCGGCTGGATCGGCGGCGGCCAAGCTGGCGTTCCCCTGTACTGCTCCCCGGACGGAGCCTTTAGCCGCCCCCGCTCGCCGGTTCCAGCCGCAAGTGAGGCACGTCGTCCTCGTCGATGGCGCCGCCGCGCCCCGACAGCGAGGGGTTGGTCATGAAATAGCGGTGCAGGTTGAACGCCGGCTCGATGCCCGCGAGGCGCTGGTAGCTGCCGTCGGGCTGGAGCAGCCACGTCTGCTCGGTGTCCTTGAGGTTCGCCAGCATCACCTGATCGAGGATCTGGGCGTGTACGGTCTCGTTCTCGATGGGGACGAGCAGCTCGACGCGGCGGTTGAGGTTGCGCGGCATCCAGTCGGCCGAGGAGATGAACACCTTGGCCTCGGGCGAGGGCAGGCCGGCGCCGTTGGCGAAGGCGCAGATGCGGCTGTGTTCGAGGAAGCGGCCGACGATGGAGCGGACGCGGATGTTCTCGCTCATGCCGGGCACGCCGGGCCTGAGGCAGCAGATGCCGCGCACCGCGAGATCGATCTGCACGCCGGCGTTCGACGCCTCGTAGAGCTTGTCGATGATGCCGGTGTCGACGAGCGCGTTGAGCTTCGCCCAGACCGCGGCTGGCTTGCCGGCGCGGGCGTTGGCGATCTCCGCGTCGATGAGGCCGACGAGCGTCTCGCGCAGGTTGACGGGGGCGAGCGCGACCTTGTCGAGCCGCGTCGGCGGGACATAGCCGGTGATGTAGTTGAACACCTGCACCGCATCGCGGGCGAGCGCGGGATCGTCGGTGAAGAAGCTGAGGTCGGTGTAGCTGCGCGCCGTCACCGGATGGTAGTTGCCGGTGCCGAAGTGGACATAGGTGCGCAGGCCCGCCCCCTCGCGGCGGACGACCATCGACAGCTTGGCGTGGGTCTTCCACTCGATGAAGCCATAGACGACCTGGACGCCGGCGCGCTCCAGCGTCGCCGCCCACATGAGGTTCTGCTCCTCGTCGAAGCGCGCCTTCAGCTCGACGATGGCGGTCACCGACTTGCCGGCCTCGGCGGCGTCGATGAGCGCGCGCACGACCGCCGAGTTCTTGCCGGCACGGTAGAGCGTCTGCTTGATCGCGACGACATCGGGATCGTTCGCTGCCTGCCGCAGGAAGGCGAGGACGACGTCGAAGCTCTCATAGGGGTGGTGGACGACGATGTCCTTGGTGCGGATCGCGGCGAAACAGTCGCCGCCATGCTCGCGGATGCGCTCTGGAAAGCGCGGGGTGTAGGGCTCGAACTTGAGGTCGGGGCGGTCCTCGTCGACAAGGCTCGCAAGATCGGCGATGCCGAGGATGCCGGTGATCGCGGTCACCTCGCGGGCGCGGACGCCGAGCTCGCGCGCGACCATGGCCTGCAGGCCCTTGGGCATCGAGGCTTCGAGCTTCAGGCGGATCACCTGGCCGCGGCGGCGGCGCTTGATCGCGGTCTGGAAGAAGCGGACGAGGTCCTCGGCCTCCTCCTCCACCTCGATGTCGCTGTCGCGGATGACGCGGAAGGCGCCGTCGCCGACCAGCTCGTAGCCGGGGAAGAGCTGGCCGAAGAACAGCCGGATCGTCGCCTCGACCGGAATGTAGCGCGCCGTCTCGCCGGGCAGGCGGATGAAGCGCGGCAGCATGGCGGGCACCATGAGCAGCGCGCGCAGCTCTTCGCCGTCCGCCAGCCGCTTCAGTTCGAGGACGATGGCGAAGCCCTTGTTCGGGATGAACGGGAAGGGATGCGCCGGATCGATCGCCTGCGGCGTGAGGACGGGGAAGATCTGGTCGAGGAAATGCGCCTCCAGCCAGTCGCGCTCGGGCGGGGTGAGATCGCCCGCGCCGACCATGGCGAGGCCGGCGTCCGCCAGCTTGCCCTTGAGATCCGCCCACACCGCCTGCTGGCGGCGCATCAGCCGGTCGGCCTCGGCGGTGACGGCAGCGAGCTGCTGCGCCGGGGTCGCGCCTTCCGACGACAGCGTCTCGACCCCCTCGTCGACCTGGCCGCGCAGGCCGGCGACGCGGACCATGAAGAACTCGTCGAGATTGTTGCCGGAGATCGACAGGAAGCGCAGCCGCTCGAGCAGCGGGTGGTTGGCGTTGTCCGCTTCCTCGAGCACACGCGTGTTGAACGCCAGCCACGACAGCTCGCGATTGAAGTAGCGCGTCTCGGGATCGGCGCGGCTCATGCCCCCTATCTAGGCACGCAAAGGTGACAACGCCATGGCAGGGGGCACGGCGGTGCTCCCCGAAACGGCGAAGGGCGGCGCCGCTGGTGCGGCGCCGCCCTTCCCTGCTCTCCCTGAGGGGACAGCGCGGTTTAGAACTTCACCTCGACCGACGCGGTGAACGAGCGGCCGCGCGGATCGGCGACGCGCGGTTCCCAGCTCGAGCCGGCGCCGGTGTTGCTGTCGTAGGTGATGGCGAACGGCGGATCGGTGTCGAACAGGTTGCGGACACCCGCGGTGAGCCGCACTCCCTCGATGCCGGTGTAGGTGATCGACGCGTTGTAGATCACATAGTTGTCGACGTTCGCGTTGAACTGCGGACGCGCCGCGCTGCCCGGCAGGGCCTGGTTGCGGTAGCCGTTGCGGAAGATCTGCGAGAGCGTGAAGTTCCAGTCGTTCTTCTGGTACGCCACGAACGCGTTGTGCTTCCACTTCAGGCCGAGGTCGCCGGTGAGGCTGAAGACGCCGACGAGATCGGTGTAGGCGAGGCTCGGCAGCAGCTTCTCCTTCCGCTCGAGGAGATAGGTGCCATCGAGGCCAAGGTTGAACTCGCCGCCCAGCCCGTCGAAGCCCCAGCGCGCCATGAACTCGAGGCCCTGGGTACGCCGCGAACCGAAGTTGCCGGTGCGCAGGTCGACGC
>JADCGM010000227.1 GCA_020249025.1 Alphaproteobacteria bacterium | reverse complement strand
TCCAGCAGATCGACGCGCGGCGCATCGGCGACTCTTGGTCGGTCGGCGGCTACCTCCGCTTCGTCGTCGCCAATGACGAGCGCCCGCCGACTGCGCTCTACCTCGGCTTCGAGGAGCTGCCGTCCTGGCCGCTCATCCGCCGCATCCGCGGTCAGACGCTGGAGGAGTTCGCGGTTTCGTCGCGGATCTGGACGCTGACGGTCGGCACCGTCATCGGGCTCGTCGTCGCCAGCCTCGCCTTTAATCTGTTCCTGCTGCGCGGCCTCACCGACAGCTTCCTGCGCCACTATGTGACTTGGGCGAGCTTCGTGCTCGCCTACGCGCTGTTCTTCTCAAACGTCGCCTTCTTCGCCGTGCCGGAGGCGGCAGGCCCGCTGGGCGTGCGCATCAACCAGTGGCTGGCGACCGGCGTCAGCTATTTCTCGGTGCGCTTCTTCACCAGCTTCATCGAGCCCGACAAGCTCAGCCGCCGCTACCGCCGCTTCACCGACGGCATCGCCGGCGCGATCCTTATCACCGGCATCCTCGCCCCGCTCGAGATGGTCGCGCCGACAACGATCACGCAGACGCTGTTTCTGTCGTGCATCCTCGTCGCCACCGTCACGATCATCGTCGGGATGACGCTGGCGATCGTGCGCGGCAGCCGCGCCGCCATCTTCTATGCGATCGCCTGGACCCCGGCGCTTCTCGCCATCGCCAACCGGGTGGTGCGCGACATCAGCTTCGCACCGCGCCCGGATCTCGTCGATCAGCTGGTGCTCGGCACGGCGGCGCTGCAGACCGTGCTGCTGGCGATGGCGATGGCCGATCGCTTCCTGCGCTTCCGCTCCGAGCGCGACCGTGCGCATGCCGAGCGCGAGGAGATGCGGGCGCTCGCCGAGTCCGATCCGCTGACCGGCCTCTACAACCGCCGCGGCTTCGTCCAGCGTGCGCAGACCATCGTCGCCGATCACCCGCGCCGCGCCGGCCTGCTGCTGCTCGACATCGATCATTTCAAGGCGGTCAACGACGCCCATGGCCATGACGTCGGCGACGAGGTGCTGGCCCGCGTCGGCGGCGCGCTCGCCGCGGCGCTGCGCGAGGGCGATATCGCCGGCCGCCTGGGCGGCGAGGAGTTCGGGGTCGCGGTGCCCGGCGCCGACCGGTTCGTGCTGCTCGGGCTCGCCGAGCGCGTGCGCGCCGCTGTCGAGGCGACCGATCTGCGTGACCTGCTCGGGGTCGACAAGCGGCTGACCGTCAGCATCGGCGTCGCGTCCGCCGCCGACATGACGACGCCGAGCTTCGAGCGCCTCTACCGCGCCGCCGATCAGGCGATGTACCGCGCCAAGCTCGGCGGGCGGAACCGCGTCTCCGGACATATCCCGGAGATCGACGAGGTCATGCCGCTCAAGGCCTTTTAGCCATGGTTGCCGCCCTGCGCGCGGCGGCCTAAAGACCTGGCGTCCGGATCGTAAACGACGAGGCTCCGCGTCCTATGCCCATCGACATCACCATGCCTGCGTTGTCGCCGACGATGGAGGTTGGCACGCTCGCCAAGTGGCTGGTGAAGGAGGGCGACACGATCAAGCCCGGCGACGTCATCGCCGAGATCGAGACTGACAAGGCGACCATGGAGGTCGAGGCGGTCGACGAGGGCACCATCGTCAAGCTGCTCGTCGCCGAAGGCACCGACGAGGTGCCCGTCGGTCAGGTCATCGCGGTGCTGGCGGAGGAGGGCGAAACCGTCTCCGCCGCCCCGGCCGCGCCAGCCCCGGCCGCGCCAGCCCCGGCCGCAGCCCCCGTCTCGCCGCCCGAGGTGAAGGGCTATGGCGCGGAGCCCGCCGCCGATGCCGAGGTTGCGAAGGCGGCCGCGGTTGCAGCTCCGGCTCCGCCTGCGCGCAGCGACAGCGGCCGGGTGAACGCCTCGCCGCTTGCCCGCCGTCTCGCCGAGGCGCGGGGCATCGATCTGGCTGCGGTGACCGGCTCCGGCCCCAACGGCCGCATCGTCAAGGCCGACCTCGACGCCACGCCAGCCAAGGCCGCCGCACCCGCGCCGCAGCCGATTGCGGCCGCCGCTGCTCCCGCCGCGCCCGCACCCGCGCCCGTCGCAGCCCCCGTCGCCGCCCCGCCCGCCGATGCGCCCTTTGAGGCGGTCAAGCTCAGCAACATGCGCAAGACGATCGCGCGGCGGCTGGCGGAGTCGAAGCAGACGGTTCCGCACTTCTACCTCACCGTCGACATCCGGCTGGACGCGCTGCTGAAGCTGCGCGCCGAGTTGAACGCCGCGCTCGGCGAAGGCCGCAAGCTCTCGGTCAACGACCTCACGATCAAGGCGCTGGCGCTGGCGCTGCACGAGGTGCCGGACGCCAACGTCCAGTTCGCCGGCGACCAGCTCTACAAGTTCAGCCGCGCCGATATCTCGGTCGCCGTCGCCATTCCGGGCGGCCTCGTCACGCCGGTCATCGCGGATGCCGGCAACAAGCGGCTGTCGCAGATCGCCGCCGAGATGAAGGACCTCGCCACCCGCGCCCGCGACGGCAAGCTCCAGCCGCACGAATATCAGGGCGGCACCGCCTCGCTGTCGAACCTCGGCATGTATGGCATCAAGCAGTTCGATGCGGTCATCAACCCGCCGCAGGGCTTGATCCTCGCCGTCGGCGCGGGCGAGAAGCGGCCCTATGTCGTGAACGACGCGCTCGCCATCGCCACCGTGATGAGCGCCACCGGCAGCTTCGACCACCGCGCCATCGACGGCGCGGTTGGCGCCGAGTTCATGGCCGCCTTCAAGCGGCTGGTCGAGAACCCGCTCGCGATGCTGGCGTGACCTGGCGGAAGTCGATCGTTCACTTGGGTTGGACGACCGTTATCGGCACGGCGGTCGGAACACTTCTGTATTTTCCGACCTCAATCATCCTGGAATCGCTCGTTAAGCAGGGCGCTGCGCCTGACCCGATGCAGTTGCTGATCAGCCCGATGGGCACGCTCGTCTTGGGTCCGGCGGTCTTCGCCTATGCTTTCCCGTGGGTCCTTGGTGCGACGCTCCTGCTGTTCAAGCCAATCTGTCTGGCCTGGCAGCAGACAACCGTCCGGAATGTTGCGCTGACCATGCTGATGGGTGGACTTGCCGGAGTGGCTTTGATGCGTCTTGCGATTCCGATCCTTTCGCTAACGCCGCACGGAATTCCCTTCGAGGTTCATGGCGCGATCTGGGGCTTGGCAACTGCAGCAGCAGGCCGTTGGCAAATGCAGAAGGTAGCTAACAGACATGGCTGACACCTACGACCTCATCGTTCTCGGCTCCGGCCCCGGGGGCTATGTCGCGGCCATTCGGGCCTCGCAGCTGGGCATGAAGGTCGCCATCGTCGAGCGGGAGCGGCTGGGCGGGATCTGCCTCAACTGGGGGTGCATTCCGACGAAGGCGCTGCTGCGCACGTCGGAGGTCTATCACTATATGACCCATGCCGACGCCTATGGGCTGTCGGTGGAGAAGCCGTCCTTCGATCTGGCGAAGGTCGTCGAGCGGTCGCGCAAAGTGGCGGCGCAGCTCAACGGCGGCGTCAAAGGGCTAATGAAGAAGAACAAGGTTACCGTCGTCGAGGGCGAGGGCCGGCTGACGGGCAAGACCCAGGTCACCGTCAAGACCGCGGCGGGCGACAAGGTGCTCGATGGAAAGAACGTGATCGTCGCCACCGGCGCGCGGGCGCGTGAGCTGCCGCATCTGAAGGCGGACGGGACGCGGGTGTGGACCTACCGCCACGCGATGACTCCGACGACGATGCCGACGAAGCTGCTGGTCATCGGCTCGGGCGCGATCGGAATCGAATTCGCGAGCTTCTACAGCGACATGGGCGCCAAGGTGACCGTCGTCGAGATGCTCGACCGCATCCTGCCCGTCGAGGACGCCGATGTGTCGGCCTTCATGGAGAAGGCGCTGACCAAGCAGGGCATCGCCATCCGCACCAAGGCCTCGGTCGACAAGCTCGATGTCGGGATCGACGGCGTCACCGCGACGATCAAGGGCGCGGACGGCAAGGCGGCGGCCGAGGATTTCAGCCACGTCATCATCGCCATCGGTATCGCGCCCAACACCGAGAACCTCGGACTGGAGGCGCTCGGCGTGACGATGGACCGGGGGCATATCGTCACCGACCCCTATGGCCGGACCGGCGTCGACGGCCTTTGGGCGATCGGCGACGTGACCGGGCCGCCCTGGCTCGCGCACAAGGCCAGCCATGAGGGCGTCGTCGCGGTCGAGGCGATGGCGGGGGTGGCGGGCGTCCACCCGATGGACAAGGGCAACATCCCGGGGTGCACCTATTCGCGGCCGCAGGTGGCGAGCGTCGGCTTCACCGAGGCGGCGGCGAAGGCGGCCGGCCATGCGGTTAAGGTCGGCAAATTCCCCTTCATCGGCAACGGCAAGGCCATCGCGCTCGGCGAGGCGGAAGGCTTCGTGAAGACGGTGTTCGACGCCGAGACCGGCGAGCTGCTCGGCGCGCACATGGTCGGGGCCGAGGTCACCGAGCTGATCCAGGGCTATGTCGTCGCCCGCCAGCTGGAGACGACCGAGGCCGAGCTGATGCACACGGTGTTCCCGCACCCGACGCTCAGCGAGATGATGCACGAGAGCGTCCTCGACGCCTACGGGCGCGCGCTGCACTACTGAGAAGCGGGCCTCAGTCCCACAACGCCAGCTCGCCCGGCCGCCGGAACAGGTCGGTGGGGAGCGCGAAGTC
>JADCGM010000226.1 GCA_020249025.1 Alphaproteobacteria bacterium | reverse complement strand
TCAGGCTGTCGCCAACAAGGAAACGCCGCCCTTTCAGATGCGTGTCCATCAGCGTCAGCGCCGCGTCGCCCGCCTCCTTCTTCCCCGGCGCAAGCAGCAGCTGCATCTCGCTCCAGTTCTCGCGTCCGACCCAGCCGTGCCAGAAGCGCAGCGTCGCGACATTGGGCTCATGGTTGTACTGCTCCCAGAACATCCAGCGCAGCATGTCGGCCCGGTCGAACGGATCGTCGGGAATGAGCCGGGTTCCGTCGGCCAGATAGGCGCAGGCCGCATTCGATTCCGGCAGGAAGCGGTCGCCGACCTGCAGTACCAGAATGCGGCCGTTGGCGTTGATCTCGCTCAGGAATTCGGGCGTCCGCGTCTCGCCCTTCATGATGTCGTACTGCCGCCGCTCCAGCGTCTTGCCGACGAGCGCCGCGGTCAGGCGGATCTTGTAGCAGTTCCCCGACAGCGCGTATTCGTGAAGAACCAGCTTTTCCATCACGCCACCTCCAGAACGATCTTGCCGACATGCGCGCCCGCTTCCATCCGCCGGTGCGCCGCGGCGGCGTCCGCCAGCGGGAAGGTCGAATCGGTCACCGCGCGCAGCTTGCCGATTGCGAATAGCGGCCAGGCGTGCGCCTCCAGCGCCGCCGCGATCGCCGCCTTGTCCGCCACCGGCCGCGGCCGCAGCATCGAGCCGGTCAGCACCAGCCGCTTCCGCATCACCGCGAACAGGTCGAGCTCGCCGCGGTTGCCGCGCTGCACCGCGATCGACACATGCCGCCCGCCGAAGCCGAGGCAGGCGACGTTCTTCGCCAGATAGTCGCCGCCGACCATGTCGAGCACGACGTCGACGCCCCTGCCCCCCGTCGCCGCCAGCGCCTCGGCGCTCCAGTCGGCGGTGCGATAGTTCCACGCCGCATCCGCGCCCAGCGCCGTCGCCGCCGCGCATTTCTCGTCCGACCCCGCGGTCGTGAACACGGTCAGCCCCAGCGCCTTGCCGAGCAGGATGGCGGTGACGCCAATGCCACTCGTGCCGCCATGGACGAGTACTGTTTCGCCACCTTGCGCAGCACCTTGATCGAACATGTTCGACCAGACTGTGAAGTAGGTTTCCGGTAGTCCCGCCGCCTCGACCGCGCTCAGCCCGGCCGGAATCGGCAGGCACTGGCCCTCCGGCGCCGGGCAATATTCGGCATAGCCGCCGCCCGCCACCAGCGCGCAGACGCGGTCACCGACGCGAAAGCGCGTTTTCTCCTCGCCGACCTCGACCACCTCGCCCGCGACCTCCAGCCCCGGGATCGTCGGCGCGCCCGGCGGCATCGGATAGAGGCCGAGACGCTGCAGCACGTCCGGCCGGTTGACGCCTGCCGCCTCGACCCGGATCAGCACCTCGCCCGCGCCCGGCTTCGGCACCGGACGCGTCACCGGCACGAGCACCTCGGGCCCGCCAGGCGCGTCGGGATCGATGGCGGTCATGGTCTGCGGGATCATCGCGGGCTCCGTTGCTGCTCCCCCTGCCCATAGCGCCGTGCTTCCCGGGCGTCATCCGCCCTTCCCCCGCCCGCGCGGTCGTGATTATTGTCGGCGACGGAGGCAGGCCATGGATCTCGACGACATCCTTCCCAAGCGCCCGGACGATCCGTTGCGGATGCTAACGAAGCAGGATCTCGATCCGCTGTCGGTCGAGGAGCTGGAGGGCCGGATCAAGGTGCTGGAGGCCGAGATCGCCCGCACCCGCGCCAAGGCCGACGGCGCGAAGAGCTTCCGCTCGGCCGCCGACGCGCTGTTCAGGAAGAGCTGACCCAAGGGAGGGAGGACGATGCAGGGGGGCATCATCCGCACGCTTCTGATCCTCGCCGCCCTGCTGGCGACGCCGCTGCGCGCCGGCCCGTTCGGCGACTGGACCGCGGTCGTCATCGCCGGGGACTGGCGCGCCGCCGGGGGCGCACCGACCAACGCCTTCGAATACACCCGCCGCGACGTCAGCGCCGCGCTGATCAAAGCGGGCTTCTCCCCCGCCAACATCGTCCAGTTTTCGCCCGACCCCTATGAGCCGGGCGTTCTGGAAACGGGCGAAGCCGCGCTCACCCATGCGCTGATGGCGAAAGCCGCCACCGCGCGCGGCGGCTGCCTCTTCTACGTCTCTACCCATGGCCTGCCCGAAGGCATCGTCTTCGGCCATCAGGACATGCTGGCGCCCGGCGAGCTCGACGTGCTTCTCGATATCGCCTGCGGGATGCGCCCGACCATCGCCATTGTCTCGGCCTGCTATTCGGGCGTCTTCGTGCCCGCGCTCGCCGCCTCGAACCGGCTCGTGATCACCGCCGCGCGGCCCGATCGCACGTCGTTCGGCTGCGGCGTCGACAACCGCTACCCCTTCTTCGATGAGTGCATCCTCGGCGCGATCCCGGCGGCGAAGGACTTCGCGGCCCTCGGCACGGCAGCGACCGCCTGCGTCGCCGCGCGCGAGAAGAAGGAGCGGCTGACCCCCGCCTCCGAACCGCAGATGTCGGTCGGCAGCGAGATGCAGGCGCTGCTGCCCCGGCTGTCCCTGCGCGCAAAATAGCCCGTTCGCGCTTTTGATAGCGGCCCGCCCCCGCCGCCCCGCGCTACTCTCCCGCCCAAACGAGAAACGTCCGCGGGAGACCCCATGAACTTCGACTTTTCCGACGACGCCAAGGCGCTGCGCGAGCAGGCCCGGCGTTTCCTCGAGGAGCGCGCCGGCCCCGCCTTCGCGCGCAAGGCGATGAACGGCGATGCGCAGTACGACGCCGACCTGTGGAAGGCGATCGTCGACCTCGGCTGGACCGCGGCCCGCGTGCCGGAGGAATTCGGCGGCCTGGGCTTGAGCGCCGAGGAAAGCTGCGTTCTCGCCGAGGAGATCGGCCGCAGCCTCGCCCCCGTCCCCTTCGCCTCGACGCTCACCGCCACCGAAGCGCTGCTGCTGGCCGGCACCGACGCGCAGAAGGCCAAGTGGCTGCCCGGCATCGCCGACGGCTCGGTGATCGCCTGCGTCGCCTGGGCGGAAGGCGATGCGGCGAGCCCGGCCTCGACCCGCGCGGTGACGGCCGCCGGCGGCAAGCTGACGGGCGCGAAGTCGCCCGTCGCCGATCTGCTCGCCGCCAACCTCGCCATCGTCACGGCTGCCGGTCCCGATGGACCGTCATTGTATCTCGTCGACCTCTCGGGCGCGGGCGTCGCGCGAGAGCCGGTCCAGACGCTCGACCTCGTCCGCCGCCACGGCAAGCTGACGCTCTCGGGCGCGGCCGCCGAGCCGATGGGCGACAACGCCGCCTTCCACGCGTTCCTCGACCGCGCTGCAGTGCTGTCGGCCTGGGAGGCGCTCGGCACCGGCTCGGTCGCGATGGAAATGGCGCTCGCCTACGCCAAGGACCGCGTCGCCTTCGGCCAGCGCATCGGCCGCTATCAGGGCGTCAAACACAAGCTCGCCGACATGTACGTCAAGCTAGAGCTCGCCCGTGCCCACGCCATGCACGGCGCCTGGGCGATGGCG
>JADCGM010000225.1 GCA_020249025.1 Alphaproteobacteria bacterium | reverse complement strand
CTCGCCACGCCGACGACCGATGCGGCACGGCTGCCCGCGGTCCTCGAAGGCGCGTCGGGTTTCCTGTACTATGTGTCGATGAACGGGGTGACGGGCACGGCGGACGTCGACGACGCGGCGGTGGCGGCGGCGGTGGCGCGCATCAAGGCGGCGAGCGACCTTCCGGTCGCGGTCGGCTTCGGCATCAAGACCCCGGCGCAAGCCGCGGCCGTGGCGCGGGTCGCCGACGGCGTCGTCGTCGGCTCGGCGATCGTGTCGCTCATCGGCGAGGCTGCGGCGACGCGCGCCAACGACTTGCCGGAGCGTGTGCAGGCGTTCGTGGAAACCCTTGCCGAGGCGGTCCGCTCGGCCCGACAGAAGGCTGCGGCATGAGCTGGCTCACCCGACTCCGCCCCGCGCTCAACTTCCTCCAGAAGCGCGATACGCCCGACAACCTCTGGCACAAGTGCAAGGGCTGCGGGCAGATGGTGTTCCGCAAGGAGCTGGTCGAGAACCTGTCGGTCTGCCCGAAGTGCGACCACCACGAGCGCATCGGCCCGACCGAGCGCTTCGAGCAGGTCTTCGACGAGGGCCGCCACACCCGCCTGCCGCCGGTGCAGGTGATCGAGGACCCGCTGAAGTTCCGCGACCAGAAGCGCTATGGCGACCGCCTCAAGGCCGCCAAGTCGCAGACGCACGAGCCGGAGGCCTTCGTCGTCGCGCGCGGATCTATCGGCGGCGTCGACTCGGTCGTCGCGGTCCAGAACTTCGCCTTCATGGGCGGCTCGATGGGCCTTGCGGTCGGCGAGGCGTTCCTTGCCGGCGCCCGCTGCGCGCTTCAGAACAAGGCGCCCTACATCGTGTTCACCGCCGCGGGCGGCGCGCGCATGCAGGAGGGCATCCTCAGCCTCATGCAGATGCCGCGCGCGACGGTCGCCATCGCCGAACTGCGCGAGGCCGGGCTGCCCTACATCGTCGTGCTCACCGATCCGACGACGGGCGGCGTCACCGCCTCCTACGCGATGCTCGGCGACATCCAGATCGCCGAGCCCAATGCGCTCATCGGCTTTGCCGGCCAGCGCGTCATCGAGAACACCATCCGCGAAAAGCTGCCCGAGGGCTTCCAGCGCGCCGAATATCTGCTGGCGCACGGGATGCTCGACATGGTCACGCACCGCCGCGACCTGCGCGACACGCTCGCGCGCCTGGTCGGGATGCTGTGCCGGAAGCACTGACCCCGCGCGCCGCGGGGATCAGCTGATGGAAGCGCCGCGTTCCGACAATCCGGCGCTGGCGGCGGTGCTTGCGGAGGCGCTGGCGCTGCATCCGCAGGTCATCGACCTGTCGCTCGACCGCATCCGCCGGCTGCTGAAGAAGCTTGGCGATCCGCATGAACGGCTGCCGCCGGTCTTCCACGTCGCCGGCACCAACGGCAAGGGCTCGACGGTCGCCTTCCTGCGCGCCTGTCTGGAGGCGTCGGGGCGCCGGGTCCATGCCTACACCAGCCCGCATCTCGTCCGCTTCAACGAGCGCATCCGGCTGGCCGGCCAGCTCATCGACGATGCGGCGCTGATCGCGCTTCTGCGCGACGTGCTCAGCATCAACGGCGGCGAGGACATCACCTTCTTCGAACTGACGACGGCGGCCGCCTTCGTCGCCTTCGCGCGCACGCCGGCCGACGCGGTGGTTCTGGAGGTCGGCATGGGCGGGCGGCTCGATGCGACCAATGTCGTGCGCGCGCCCGCGGTCACCGGC
The DNA here is from genome assembly GCA_020249025.1 of Alphaproteobacteria bacterium. Classification (GTDB taxonomy): domain Bacteria; phylum Pseudomonadota; class Alphaproteobacteria; order Sphingomonadales; family Sphingomonadaceae; genus JADCGM01. The sequence continues at coordinate 4,832 of JADCGM010000225.1, read as the reverse complement.
ATCGCGCAGCTCGGGCTCGACCATACCCAGTGGCTCGGCCCCACGATCATGGACATCGCCGGCGAGAAGGCGGCGATCGCCAAGAAGGGCGTGCCGCTGGTGCTGTCGCGCTACCCCAAGACGGTGACGGCGCGGATCGGCGAGATCGCGGGGCCTGCGGGCGCCAATCTCATCGTTCGCGGCATCGACTGGGATGCGGCCCAGTACGAGGGGCAGCTGCATTACCGGGATTCGCTGATCAAGCTGGCGCTGCCGCTGCCGCGGCTGCCGGGCGCGCACCAGCTCGACAACGCCGGCCTCGCCATCGCGATGCTGCGCTGCCAGAGCGCGCTGCCGATGCCCGATTCGGCGTTCCGCGCCGGCATGGGCTGGGCGGAATGGCCGGCGCGGCTTCAGCGGCTCGGCGACGGGCCGCTGACGAAGCTGCTGCCCGCGGGATCGGAGCTGTGGCTCGACGGCGGGCACAATCCCTCGGCCGGGCGCGCCATCGCCGACGCCTTCCGCGGCCAGAACCTCGCCGAGCGGCCCTTCTATCTCGTCACCGGCATGCTGACGACAAAGGACGCCGCCGGCTTCCTCAAGGCCTTCGCCGGGCGCGCGACGGCGCTCTATGCGGTGCCGATCCCCGGCCACGAGGCGCATGACGGCGGAATGATCGTGCAGGCGGCGAAGGACATCGGCCTGCCCGGGCAGACCGCGCCGTCGGTGGCCGACGCGCTCACCCAGATCCGCCGCGGCGCCGACCGCGCCCGCCCGCCCGTCGTGCTGATCGCGGGCTCGCTGCATCTGGCGGGCGAGGTGCTGCGCGACAACGGCTTCGTCCCCGGCTAGGCGGCACGGTCGAAACTGTCGCTTGCCGTCGCCGCCCGCTCGGATAGCCTGCGGTGCATGGCGTCCTCCGCCCCGACCGCGCCGCAGCGCCTTCCCGCCAGCGGCTGGGCATGGGCGTTGTTCGAGGCGGGGCGCATCCCCCTCGTCATCCTCATCTCCGTCTATGTGTTCACGCCCTACATCGCGACCGTCTTCGTCCCCGATCCGGTCGAAGGCCAGGCGGCGGTCGCGGAGGCGGGGAAGTGGGGCGGCTGGATCGTCGCGCTGACCGCACCCCTGCTCGGGGCGACGCTCGACCGCTACGGGCCGCGCAAGCCCTTCCTCGCTGCGGTGACGGCGCTGCTCACGGCCACGACCGCGACCTACTGGTTCGCCGCGCCCGACGGCTCCGGGCTGACGATCGGCATGGTGATCGCGATCGCGGCCACCAACACCGTGCTCTACGCCTATTCCGAACTCGCCCAGAACTCGCTGCTGGTCCGCGCCGCCCCCGGGCAAGAGCATCGCGCCTCCGGCTATGCGCTGGGGCTCGGCAACGCGATCTCGCTCGCCGCGCTGGTGTTCGTGCTGTTCGCCTTCGTGCTGCCGGCGACGCCGCTGTTCGGGCTCGACAAGTCGATGCACGAGCCCGACCGCATCTCCGGGCCCATCGCCGCCGGGCTGCTGGCGCTGTGCAGCGTCTGGCTGTTCCTGGTCGTGCCCGATGCGCCGCATCGGGGGCGCTCGCTGCCGGCTGCGATCGTCGAGGGGGCGCGGGATCTGCGCGCGCTCGTCGCCGACGCGAAGGGCCATCGCGACGCGATGCTGTTCCTGCTCGCGCGGATGATCTTCGCCGACGGCAAGGTCGCGATCATCCTGTTCAGCGGCGTCTATGCGGCCGGCGTCTTCGGCTGGCGCACGATGGAGCTCCTGACGCTCGGGCTGATCACGAGCGTGTTCTCGGTGATCGGCGGCTTCATGGGGGCCTCGCTCGACGGCCGCGTCGGGCCGAAGCGGGCGCTGCAGCTGCAACTCGGCGCGGTGATCCTCGCCCAGATCGGCATCCTCGGCACGCGCAGCGGGCAGGTGCTCTACCTGCCGGTCAGCAATGCGCCGGTTTGGGACGTGCCGGTGTTCGACACGCTGCCCGAACTCGTCTTTCTGCTGCTCGGCTTCGTCAATGCCGCCGCCGTGACCGCCGCCTATGCGTCGAGCCGGACGATGGTGGTGCGGCTGGTGCCGGCGGAATCGGCGGGGCGCTTCTTCGGGCTCTACGCGCTGTCGGGGAACCTTACCTACTGGCTCGCGCCGACGCTGATCGAGTTCGCCACCCGCCGGTTCGGCACCCAGCAGGCCGGGTTCGTGCCTGTCATCGGCCTGCTTCTTATCGGCCTCGCCATCCTCGGCTTCGTCCGCGGCGGCGAGCGGCGGGCCGACCGGGCACGTTGACCACTTTACCATCCCAAATCTGTGGCCCGTCATTCCAGCGAAAGCTGGAACCCAGCCGTCGTGCGCCGCCTCTGGCCCGGAGGGTAGCTCTCAGGGGCTGGGTTCCAGCTTTCGCTGGAACGACGAGGTAATGATAGGGTCGCGGCATCCCGCTCGCCCCTAGCCAAGCGCCCGCGCGCCGGGCAAAGCCGCAGCCGTCATGACCGATTTCGAACATCCGCCAGCCCGGGACGGGCGGCTGGGCGAGCTGCTCCGGCTCGCCGGCCCCGCAATCCTGTCGCGGCTCGGGATCATGACGATGGGACTGATCGACGCCATCGTCGTCGGCCAGTTCAGCTCGGCCGAGCTCGCCTATCACGGCCTCGGCTGGGCCCCGACGAGCGTTATCCTCACCACCGCGGTCGGCCTGCTGACGGGCGTGCAGGTGATGGCGTCGCGCTATGTCGGCGAGGGCCGCGCCGGGGACACCGGCATGGCGCTGCGCCGGGCGCTCGGCTACGCCGCCGCGCTCGGGCTCGCCGCCACGGTCGTCAGCTGGTTCGGTGGCCCCGCCTTCATCCGGGCGAGCGGCGTCGAGCCGGCGCTCGCCGAGGGTGCGGGCCAGGTGATGCAGATCTTCGCACTGTCGCTGCTTCCCTATCTGCTGTTCTGCGCCATGGCCTTCTGGCTCGAAGGGCTCGGACGCCCCGGGCCGGGAATGGTGGCGATGTGGCTCGCCAATCTCGTCAATCTGGCGCTCGCGCTGCTGCTGGTGCCCGGCCATGTCGCGGGGATCGAAGGTGCGGTCGGCGGGGCGTGGGCGACCTTCGGCGCGCGCGTGGCGGTCCTGCTGCTCCTCGCCGGCTGGCTGTGGCGCTGGCAGGGCAGCCGGACCCACGGAGCCTTTGCGCGCGGCGACGACGGGCGCGGCGCCGAACAGCGCCGCATCGGCTATGGCGCGGGCGCGTCCTATTTCGTCGAGTCGATGGCGTTCGCGGGCATGGCGTTCGTCGCCGGGCGGCTGGCGACGCTCGATGTGGCGGCCTGGTCGATCGTCATCAATCTCGCGGCCATCGTGTTCATGGGGCCGCTCGGCATCGCCTCGGCGACCTCGGTTCTCGTCGGGCGCGCGTTCGGCGCGCGCGACCGCGCCGACGTCGTCCGCTCGGGCTGGCTCGGGTTCGGGGTGGTCGCGGCGCTGACCGCGCTGATCTCGGTCGCTGTGTGGGTGGGCGACGCGCTGATCGCGCGCGCCTACACCGCCGATCCGCAGCTCATTGCGCTTGTCGCCCCGGCGCTGACGCTTTCCTGCCTGTTCTTCGTCGCCGACGGGCTGCAGGTGGTGGCGGCGAGCGCGCTGCGGGCGCGCGGCGACATCGTCGTGCCGACAATCACGCACATCATCTCCTATGCGCTCATCATGCTGCCGCTCGGATGGGTGTTGGCGCACAACGCCGGACTCGGCCTCAATGGCATCGTCTGGTCGGTGATCGTCGCCAGCCTTGTCTCGGCGGGGTTCCTGATGACGCGCTTCCTGCTTCTCGCCCGCCGCCCGCTCGGATAGGACGCGATGATGCCGCGCTCGCTCTTCCTCTTCGCCGTCGTCTACGGCGGCATGACCTGCATCGCCGGGGTTCTTGGCAACAAGCAGGTGGCGCTGCCGGGCGGGCTGGCGGTGGAGGCGGGTATCTTCGCCTTCCTCTGGCTCGTCATGCTGTCGAGCGCGGTCGCCGAACTGCATGGCCGCGCGGTCGCCGACCGGCTGGTGCGCTTCGGCTTCGTGCCGCTGCTGGTGTCGATGGCGCTGATCGCGCTCGTTCTGGCGCTGCCGCCCTCGCCGAAGATGGAGCCGGAGCGGCTTGCCGGGTTCGAGCTCGTGCTCGGGCAGAGCGGACGCCTGATGGCGGCGGGGCTGATCGCCTATGGCGTGTCGCAGACGCTCAACGTCCATCTGTTCAGCCGCATGCGCGGCGCGGGCGATGGCGGCGCGATGCTCTGGCTGCGCGGCGCGGTGGCGGGCGTGCTCAGCCAGATCGTCGACACGCTGCTGTTCATCACCATCGCCTTCTACGGGGTGTTCCCGATCGCCGATCTGCTCATCGGGCAGGCGCTGACCAAGGCGCTGCTGTCGGCGCTCGTCGTGCCGCCGTTGATCATCGGGCTGGTCCGCCTCGGCCGCCGGCTCGACGCATGAGCGCGGCGCGGCTGCGCGCCATCGTCGAGGGCTCGCCGGTACTGATGGACATGCTCCGCGCGGTGCAGGCGGTCGACCTGCCCGACGCCTGGATCGCCGCCGGCGCGATCCGCAGCGCGGTCTGGGACGTGCTCCACGGCCGCCCCATCGACACCGGCTGGGCCGATGTCGACGTGCTCTATTTCGACGGCGCCGACACCGGCAAGGCGCGCGAGGCGGCAGCGGAGGCGCGGCTCGCCGAGCTCATGCCGGGTCTCCCGTGGGAGGTGCGCAATCAGGCGCGGATGCATCTGAAGACGGGCCGCCCGCCCTATCGCGACACCGAGGACGGTCTGCGCAACTTCGCCGAGACGCCGACGGCGGTGGGTGTGCGGCTGGGCGAAGGCGGCGTCGAGATCAT
>JADCGM010000224.1 GCA_020249025.1 Alphaproteobacteria bacterium | reverse complement strand
GCCGATGGTCGGCACCGTCTATCTCGCCGCCGAGCCCGGCGCGCCCAATTTCGTCTCGGTCGGCAGCGCGGTGAAGGCCGGCGACACGCTGCTCATCATCGAGGCGATGAAGGTCATGAACCCGATCACTGCGCCCAAGGGCGGGACGGTGTCGCAGATCCTCGTCCAGAACGAGCAGCCCGTCGAGTTCGACACGCCCCTCGTCGTGATCGACTGACCATGTTCGAGAAAGTCCTGATCGCGAACCGCGGCGAGATCGCGCTGCGCGTCCACCGCGCCTGCCGCGAGATGGGCATCAAGACGGTCGCCGTGCACTCGACGGCGGACGCCGACGCCATGCACGTCCGGCTTGCCGACGAGGCGGTGTGCATCGGGCCGCCGCCCGCGGGCGAATCCTACCTCAACATCCCCAACATCATCTCGGCCGCCGAGATCACCCACGCCGACGCGATCCACCCGGGCTATGGCTTCCTGTCGGAGAACGCCAAGTTCGCCGAGATCGTGCGCGAGCACCGCATCGCCTGGATCGGGCCGTCGCCCGAGCACATCCGCATGATGGGCGACAAGGTGCAGGCGAAGAAGACCGCCGCCGAGATCGGCCTGCCGCTGGTGCCCGGTTCGGACGGTGCGGTCGGCTCGGTCGAGGAGGCGCTGAAGGTCGCCGAGACCATCGGCTACCCGGTCCTCGTCAAGGCGGCGGCCGGCGGCGGCGGCCGCGGCATGAAGGTCATCCCCGACGCCGACTCGCTGCCCTCGCTGATGGGGCAGGCCAAGGCCGAGGCGAAGGCGGCGTTCGGCGACGACACCGTCTATATCGAGAAGTATCTCGCCAATCCGCGCCACATCGAGTTCCAGGTGTTCGGCGACGATTTCGGCAATGCGGTGCATCTCGGCGAGCGCGACTGCTCGTTGCAGCGCCGCCACCAGAAGGTGCTGGAGGAAGCCCCCTCCCCCGCCCTCAACGCCGACCAGCGCAACGCCATGGGCGAGACGGTGCGCCGCGCCATCGCCAAGCTCGGCTATCAGGGCGCCGGCACCATCGAATTCCTCTACGAGGACGGGCAGTTCTACTTCATCGAGATGAACACCCGCCTGCAGGTGGAACACCCGGTCACCGAGGCGATCACCGGGCTCGATCTCGTGCGCGAGCAGATCCGCGTCGCTGCCGGGCTGCCGCTCTCGGTCACGCAGGCCGACATCCGGTTCGAGGGCCACGCCATCGAGTGCCGGATCAACGCCGAGGACCCGAAGACCTTCGCGCCCTCGCCGGGCCGGGTCACCGACTATCACGCGCCGGGCGGCCTCAACGTCCGCGTCGACAGCGCGCTCTACGCCGGCTACCGGATTCCTCCCAACTACGACAGCCTCATCGCCAAGCTCATCGTCAGCGGTACGAACCGCAACGAGTGTCTGGCCCGCCTGAAACGCGCGCTCGAGGAGTTCGTCGTCGGCGGCATCCGCACGACGATCCCGCTCCACCACGACATCATCGAGGACCCGTCGTTCATCGACGGCGACTATTCGATCAAGTGGCTGGAGAAGTGGCTGGCGGACAAGGCGGGGTCGTAACAGCCGCGCAATTCCGCTCGCGCTGCGCCGCACCGACCCGCTAGGCTCGCGCCATGGCCGACATCGTCAACCTGCGTCTCGCCCGGAAGGCGAAGGCGCGATCCACCGCCGAGGCACAGGCCGCAGCCAATCGCGCGGCGCACGGCCGCAGCAAGGACGAAAAGGTCGCCGCCCGCCGCGAGGCGGAGCGCCTGACCCGGACGCTCGACGGCGCGCGGCGCGAGGACGGCGAGGCATGATCCTCACCCGCCGCCAGACGGTGGCCGGTGCAGCCGCACTTGCCCTCGCGGGCCCGGCCGCCGCCCGCGAGTCCGCCTTCGCCGATCTCGAACGCCGCGCCGGCGGCCGCCTGGGGGTGGGCGTGCTCGACACCGCGACCGGGCGCATCACCGGCCACCGGCTCGACGAGCGCTTCGGCATGTGCTCGACGTTCAAGCTGCCGTTGGCCGGCGTGATCCTCGCCGAGATCGACGCCGGGCGGCTGCGCGCCGACCAGTGGGTCGCCTACACGCAGGCCGACATCGTCTATCACGCCCCCGTCACCGGCCCGAACCTCGCCAGGGGCGGCATGACTGTCGCAGCCCTTGCGGAGGCGGCGCAGAAGACCAGCGACAACCCCGCCGCCAACCTGCTGCTGAAGCTCATCGGCGGTCCCGCGGGCTTCACCGAAAAGCTTCGCGCGCTCGGCGACCCCGTCACCCGGCTCGAACATTTCGAGACCCGGATGAACCTCGTGAAGCCCGGCGAGGTCACCGACACCACCAGCCCGCGGGCGATGGCGCGGCTCCTCCATCGTCTGATCACCGGCGCGACGCTGACGCCCGCCTCGCGCGACACGCTGCTGCGCTGGATGATCGACACGACGACGGGGAAGCGGCGGCTTCGCGGCGGCTTTCCGGCCGACTGGATCGCCGGCGACAAGACCGGCACCGCCGAGATGGTCGGCATGCCCAACAAGGTCCACGACGTCGCCATCGCCTGGCCGCCGGGCCGCGCCCCGCTCATTGTCGCCTGCTACTACGAGGCCCCCGTCACCTTCGACGGCACCCGCCCCGAGGACGAAGCGGTCCACGCCGAGGTCGGCCGGATCGTCGCCGCCGACTGACGGATTCGCCATTTCCGCTCGCGCGGCGGCTGCGCTAGCCTTCCGGCAAAACAAGGGGAGGTTTTCGCCATGATGCATGTGTCCCGCCGCCGCTTCCTCGAAGCGACCGCGATGCTCGCCGCCACCGCGCCGCTCGCCGGCGTCGATGCCAAGGGACGCGGCGCGCCGATGGACGGCGTCGCGATGGCGGACGCCGTGCGCAGCGGCAAGACGACCCCGGCGGCGCTCGTCGAGGCGGCGATCGCGCGGCTCGAAAAGGCCAACCCGAAGATCAACGCCGTCGCCTTCCCCAACTACGACCGCGCCCGCGCCGCCGCGGCCAAGGCCGCCGCCGCTCCGCTCGCCGGCATCCCGACGGTCATCAAGGACATCCAGCCCGAGGCGGGGCTGCCCTTCACCAACGGCTGCCGCGGGCTGAAGGATGTGATCGCACCAGCGACCCACCCCTATCTGCGCGCTGTCGGCGCGAGCGGCGCCATCTCCATCGGCCGCTCGACCACGCCCGAGTTCGGCCTGACCTGCACCACCGAGCCGCTGCTCACCGGCAACACCCGCAACCCCTGGAGCCTCGACCACACGGCCGGCGGCTCCTCGGGCGGCTCGGGCGCGGCGGTGGCGGCGGGCGTCGTGCCGGTCGCGCATGCGACCGACGGCGGCGGCTCGATCCGCATTCCGGCGGCGGTCAACGGCCTCGTCGGCCTGAAGCCCTCGCGCGGGCGCATGGCGGGCGGCACGGCGATGAAAGCGGTCACCGACCTGTCGGTCTGGTGCTGCGTCTCGCGCACGGTGCGCGACACCGCGGCCTGGTACGCCGCCACCGAGGCGACGGGCCCCGACCAGCGCTTCGCTCCCGTCGGCGTCGTCGCCGGGCGCGGCGAGGCGCGGCGGCTCCGGGTCGGCGCGCAGCTGTCGGGCAACGGCGCGCCGCCGCACCCGGAGGTCGCGCGGGTCTTCGCCGACGCCATCCGCCTGCTCGAAAAGCTCGGCCACAGGGTCGCCGACCAGCCGCTCGCCTTCGATGTCGCGGGCGCGGCCGACGCCTTCTCGGTGGCATGGGGCGTCGGCGCGGCGCGCGGCGCCAAGGCGGTGGCCGATCATCTCGGCCGCGCGCCCGGCCCCGACGATCTCGAACCGCTGACCCTCGGCTGGGCCGAGATCGGCCGCCGCCAGACCCCCGAGACGATGGCGAAGGCGACTGCGACGCTCGAGGATCTCGCCGCCCGCTACAACGCCCAGTTCGAAGCGCTCGACATCTACATGACCCCGACGCTGGGCCGTCCGCCGGTGCGCATCGGCGAGCTCGCCCCGACGCGGCCCTATGGCGACGTGCAGGCGCTGCTCAACGACTATGTCCGCTACACGCCGATGGAGAATGTCTCGGGCGCGCCGGCGATCTCGCTGCCGATCGGCATGAGCCGCGATGGCCTGCCCATCGGCATCCAGTTCGCCTCGAAGCCGGGCGGCGAGAAGCTGCTGCTCGAACTCGCCTATGCGCTTGAGGCCGAGCTCGAATGGCACAAGCGCATTCCGCCGGTCTGGGTCGGCTAGGGCGCTTGCGGCGCACGAGGCCGCGGTAGAGAACGGGCGCATGTCCCGGCTCGACCCCGACACGCTCGTGCGCGCCTATTCCATCGGCATCTTCCCGATGGCCGAGGCGCGCGACGACGACTCGGTGTTCTGGGTCGAGCCGCGGCGGCGCGGCGTCATTCCGCTGGACGGCTTCCATCTGTCGAAGTCGCTGGCGAAAGCGCTGAAGCGGGAGGCCTTCACCCACAGCGCCGACCGCGATTTCGAGGCCGTCCTGCGCGCCTGCGCCGAACCGACGCCCGAGCGCCCCGACACCTGGATCAACGAGACCATCGTCGCCGCCTACACCGCGCTCCACCGTCGCGGGCAGGCGCATTCGATCGAATGCTGGCAGGACGGCGCCCTTGTCGGCGGGCTTTACGGCGTGAAGCTCGGCGGCGCCTTTTTCGGCGAGAGCATGTTCAGCCGCGTCACCGATGCGTCGAAGGCGGCGATGGCGCATCTCGTGGCGCG
>JADCGM010000223.1 GCA_020249025.1 Alphaproteobacteria bacterium | reverse complement strand
TTCGGCGCGAAAGTGCATCTGGTGACGACCGAACCCGACCTGTCTCCCGTCGCCAGCGATCTCGGGCTCGCCATCAGTCCGACCATCACGATGGCGGATGCGCCGCGCGACCTCGACGTTCTGTTCGTGCCTGGCGGCACCGAGGGCACCCTGTCCGTCATGCGCCGCACCGACACGATGGGCTGGATCAAGGACCGGGCGGCGCGCGCCAAGCATGTCACGAGCGTCTGCACGGGCTCGATGATCCTCGCCAAGGCCGGGCTGCTGCGCGGCCGGCGCGCCACCGGACATTGGGCGGTTCGCGACAGCCTCAGCGCGTTCGGCGCCACGCCGGTCGACGCGCGTGTCGTCAAGGACGGCAACATCCTGACCGGCGCTGGCGTGACGGCCGGAATGGACTTCGCCATCGCCCTTGTCGAGATGCTGCGCGGACGCGCCTATGCGGAGGCGCTGGTGCTGCAGGCGGAATATGCGCCCGACCCGGCGATCAAGGGCGGCACCGTCGCGACGACGTCCGCCCCGGTCGCCGGTCTGATGAGCGAGATGTTCGCGCCATTGGCTGGGCAGTTTGCATCGCTGGCGACGGCTCAATAACGAGAAGACTTGGAGTGCATCAAAGGAAAGGAGACGACCAATGAAAGTTATCCTCATTGCTCTCGGCGGGCTCGCCGTGGCGTCGGCGACCCCCTCCCTCGCACAGGATGCCAAGGCTGGCGAGAAGGCGTTCGTCGTCTGCAAGGCCTGCCACAGCGTAACGGTCGGCCAGAACCGCGTCGGTCCGTCGCTGGCGGGTGTGGTCGGCCGCAAGTCGGGCACCTATGCCAAGTTCAACTACTCGGCCGCGATGAAGTCCAAGGGCGTCGTCTGGACGGAGTCCAACCTCGACATCTACCTGACCAAGCCCGCCGCCTTCGTGAAGGGCACCAAGATGGGCTTCGCCGGCATCGCCGACGCCAAGAAGCGCAAGGACGTCATCGCCTATCTGAAGACGCTGAAGTGACCCGCTGATCGGAGGCTTGCTTCGGCAGATCCCGGCTGGTGGTCCGGGAGTGGCGTTCTATCGAGCACGGGCGGCAGCGAAGCGGCGCGACACCTCGGCCCAGTCGACGACCTGCCACCAATTGTCGAGATAGTCGCCGCGGCGGTTCTGGTAGCGCAGATAGTAGGCGTGCTCCCAGACGTCGTTGCCGAGGATCGGCGTTCCGCGCACCTCGGCGACATCCATCAGCGGATTGTCCTGATTGGGCGTCGAGGTGATGGCGAGCTGGCCGTCAGCCCCGACGATCAGCCACACCCAGCCGGACCCGAACCGCCCCATCCCGGCGGTCCGGAACGCCGCCTTGAAGGCGTCGAACGAACCGAAACGGGCCTCGATCGCGGCCTGAAGCGCAGGGGACGGACGCCCGGCTTTCCCCGCCGGCGCCATCGTCGTCCAGAAGAAGCTGTGGTTCCAGTGACCGCCCGCATTGTTGCGGACGCCGGTGGGCAGCGTACTGGCGCGGGCGAGCATCTGCTCGACCGACAGTCCGGCGAGCGACGGGTCGCCGGCGACGGCGCGGTTGAGATTGTCGATGAAGGCCTGATGATGGCGCCCGTGATGGATCGTCATCGTCTGGGCATCGATCGCCGGTTCGAGTGCGTCGACCGCATAGGGAAGCTTCGGCAGAACGAAGGCGGCAGGCGCGGGCGCGGTCGCCGCCGGCGTCTGGGCGAAGGCAGATGCGACGGGCAGCGCAGAAAGAATGAGAACCAGCGTGATCGATCGCATCGTGGGTCGTCCTTCGGGGGCTAAGGCCGGGCGTTCAATCCGTTTCAAGTGGCGCGGCGGGCGATGGGCATGGAGTTTGAAGAGACTTGAACGTCGGAAAACTTCAACATTGAAATGGAGGACCGGCCCTGATCGTCAAGAGCAGCTTTCCCCGAGGGACCTGAAGCCCGGCGCTGTCTACCCTAGCCGCCTCGCTACAATCGGCCAGCTCGCCGAAGCTGACGTCGCCGTGGATCCGCTGAGGACAGGCGGCGACAGGACAGGAGCGGCCAGGCCCAGACGGCACCGCTGATCATCTGCCCGAGCAGTTGCTGATTTGCGATGTCCGCTCTTGGTGAAACGGTCGACCGACCGCGACGACTGTTATGAGGCGCAAAGCAGACGTTGGAAATCCAGCTAACAGTGTGTACAAAGTGGGTACGAAGTTTGCGTACAAATCGCGGTTAGAGAGCGACAGAAAACTCAATAAATTCAGTCTTCTACGGCACGGGAAACGCCTCCCGTAGGGGTCACCAGCGCCGGGCGGTCAGCACGACAGCTGCAGAACCCTTCCAAGGGCGCTGGCGCCCGCCGCGCTGCTTTTGGTATTCCTTCTTGCAATGGGCCTCCGGCTACGCACCGAGGACCGGGTCGCAAGCTGGCCGTTAGCGGACGGTCCGCTGTTCGGTCGGAAGACGCGATATCGGACATCGGCCGCGCGCGCGTTCGGGGATCATCTACCGCTCGCGCCATCCGCTCCAGAGATGCGCTTGCGAAAGATGAGCTTGTCGAGGCCGTCGTCGTAGAAATCGGCGACGCGGGCGACTTCGGCATAGCCATGACGTCGGTAGAGCGACCAGGCGGCGGCGAACATGGCGTCGCTGGCCGTCTCGATGATGGCGAGCCGCATGTCGGCCGCTCGGGCGTCGGCCTCGAAATCGTCGAGCAACATGGCCCCGTGACCACCCCGGCGGGATGCTGGCAGGACCCCGATGAACAGCAGGTTCGCGACCCGCTGCGACATCGTTTCGGACATCGAATAGGTTGCGCCGACCGGCGTATCGTCGGCGTTGCAAGACACGATCAATCTCGCTCCCGCCGCACCGTCCGCACCGTCCAGATGGGCGGTCAAGACATCGACGAAGCTCTGGAGCTCGCCGCCCAGGAACATTCCGGTGCTGTCGGCGATCTCGATCAGCGCCGGGAGATCGCCACGGCGGGCATTGCGAATGGTCATGGCGGATCAGTGCTCGGACGAGCTTGCGAAGCGGGCTGAATAGCGGGCTGTGATGCGGTCGACGGGCATCAGGACGAAGACGTCGACGGTGTTGAAGTCGCGGTCGATGAACGCCCCGTCGCCGACCATCGCGCCGACCCGGAGATAACCGCGAATGAGCGGCGGCAGCAGCCGCGCGGCGCCGGCGGGAAGCGCTGCCTGCGCGATGCGGTCCATCGGGACATGATGTTGGGCAAGTGCGCGAACGCGCAGGCCGGGCGGAGCGAGGTGATGGTGGTGGAGATAGGCCAGGCCCTCGGCATGAACGGCCGGATCGGTGCCGTGGAAGGACGCGCAGCCGAACATGTGGCTGATGCGATGGGCCTCGAGATAGGTGGCGATGCCGCGCCATAGCAGCGAGATCGTCGCATTCGTTCGATAGGCCGGGTCGACGCAGGACCGGCCAAGCTCCAGCAATTGTCCCGTACCGCCGCTGGCAGCCGCGCGCAGCGGCGTCAGATCATATTCCTGGGCCGAGTAGAAGCCGCGGTGCTGCTCGGCGATGACCTGCCGCAGCAGGCGATAGGTGCCGACGACGGCCTCGGTCTCGCGGTCGACGACCAGCAGATGATCGCAGACCGCGTCATAGTCGTCGGCGTCGAGCCGGTCGGCTGACGGGCCGTTGCCGGCGCACAGCTCTTCATAGAAGACGCGGAAGCGCAGCGCCTGCGCGGCGCGCAGCTCGGCGCGGCTGGCGGCGAGACGGACCTCGAGCGGGCCGGCGCGGTGGACCCAGTCGTCATGGACGGCGGACAACCCTTCGATCATGCGGCATCCTTTCGGGCGACGGCGAGGCCGGGCGCATCGCTGATGCGGACGCCGGTGATCAGCCGCGCGCCCCGGTCGAATGTGAGGTAGTTCCAGAGCCAGCTCGCCCCGACGACGAAGCGATTGCGGAAGCCGACGAGAAAGTAGACGTGGACGGTCGACCACAGCAGCCAGGCGACGAGTCCGCTCAGCTGCAGCCGGCCGAAGTCGATGACGGCGCGCTGGCGCCCGATGGTCGCGAGGCTGCCGCGATGCCGGTAACGGAACGGACCGGGCGGCGCTCGGCCGGCGATGCGCGCGGCGATCACGCCGGCAACATAGCAGCCCATCTGTTTGGCGGCGGGCGCGATCCCGGGCACCGGCCGTCCCTCACTGACGACGGCCGCGGTGTCGCCGATGACGAACACCCCCGGCGCGCCGCGGACTCCGAGGTCGGGCCCGACCTCGACGCGCCCACTGCGATCGGCCGTCGCGCCGAGCCAGGCGGCTGCGGGCGACGCCTGAACGCCGGCCGCCCAGGTTACGCAGGCCGACGGCAGCAGCGCGCCGCCGACGGTGACGCCATCGGGGCCGATGTGCTCGACCCGCGCGGCCAGCCTGACCTCCACGCCGAGCGCCTCCAGCGACGCCTTCGCCTTGGCCGACAGGCTTTCCGGGAACGCCGCCAGCAGGCGCGTGCCCGCCTCGATGAGAACGATCCGCGAGCACTGTGGCGTGATGTGATGGAAATCCATGCCGACCGCGTGCCGTGTCAGCTCGGCGATCGCGCCCGCCATCTCGACGCCCGTCGGGCCGCCGCCGACAACGACGAAGGTGAGCAGCCGGTCGCGCTCGGCCTTGTCGGTGCAGGTCTCCGCACGCTCCATCGCCACAAGGATGCGGCCGCGCAGAGTCGTCGCATCGTCGATGGTCTTGAGGCCCGGCGCGTGCGCCGCCCAGGCGTCATTGCCGAAGTAGCTGTGGCGGGCGCCGGTCGCGAGGACCAGATAGTCGTAGTCGAGGGGCGCGCCATCGGCGAGCAGCACGCGCCGCCCGGCGGTGTCGATGCCGGTCACCGCGTCAAGCAGCACCCGCGCCGAGCTGTGCCGGCGCAGGATGCCGCGGATCGGCCC
>JADCGM010000222.1 GCA_020249025.1 Alphaproteobacteria bacterium | reverse complement strand
TCGCCGACGGGCTGCCGAACTGGGTCAGGCCGTTGATCGCGCCGTCGGCGCCGAGATCGAGCGTCAGCGGCGGCGCGCCGGCGCCGTTCGCCCAGCTGATCGACAGCGCGTCGAACAGCGCCGGGGTCGAGCCGGCGCGGTCGAGCGAGCCGTCGGCGTTGAAGCGGATGGTGCCCGAGGCGATGAGATCGTCGGTCGCGAGCGTCTCGCCGTTCTCGCCGAAGATCTCGGCCTGCCACTCGTTGGCGCCGGTTTTGATCATGCCGAGCGTCACGCGGTGGGCCGAACCCTGCGCGTCATAGATGTCGAAGCTCTTCTCGAACTGCGGCTCGACCGCGCCCGACGCCATGTCGCCGGCCGCATAGGGGTCGGTGAACGCGGCGGTGGCGGCGTTGAGGTTGGCGCGCAGCACGATCTTCGAGGTCGCCTCGGCGGTCCCGTTCAGGTCCGACACGCGAACCGGCTCGAGGTCGCTGACCGCGGTGCCCTTGGTCGCCACGCCCGACGACTCGAGCCGCCAGCCCTGCAGGAACAGGCCGGCGGTGTTGCGCAGATAGCCGGTCGCATCCGGGCTGAACGAGCCGGCGCGGGTGAACATCATCGCCGCGCCGGTCGGCTGTTCGCGCACGACGAACATGCCGGCCCCGTTGACCGCCATGTCGGTCCCGCTCTGCGAAATCTGGAACAGGCCCTGGCGGCCGGCGAGCGTGGTGGTCTTCGCCTCGACGCCGCCCGCGGTGTAGCTCGTGGAGCCCGTCTTCGACGCGCCGGCGACGAGCGTCAGGAAGCGCGTGTCGGCGGTCTTGTAGCCGATGGTGTTGGCGTTCGCGATGTTGTCGGACACCGCGGCCAGCGCGCTCGACTGGGCGGCGAGACCGGAGGTGCCGGCGATCATGGCGGAATAGATGCTCAAGGGTCGTGCTCCTGTTGGGACAATCGATTGCCCACTCCTGTTCCAAGAGCCGTGCCAACATCTAACATATTGAATTATATAGGATCACAACGCCCCAATCGGGGCAGGAAGTGCCCGATCGGGTCGTCCGCCGGGCAGAAATCGCGGCCGATTTAACCTCGTGTTTCCCTTGCCCGGCGCATAAGCCCCGCATGCCGCTGAAACTGAATCTCCGCGCGCACGAGCGCTTCATCCTCAACGGGGCCGTTGTCTCGAACGGCGACCGCCGCACGACGCTGACCCTCGAGAACGGGGCGAGCATCCTGCGCGAACGCGACATCATGACCGCCGAGCAGGCGACCTCGCCCGCGCGCCGCGTCTACTTCGCGTGCATGCTTGCCTATATCGATCCCGGCGACGAGCGGCACCGCAACGGCTTCGTCGACCTGCTCGGCGAGTTCATGGCGGCGATCGCCAACCCGGCCGCGCGGCTCGCCTGCGTCGAGGCGTCGAAGAGCGTTCTCGCCGGCGACTATTATCGCGCCCTCCTGCATTGCCGCAGCCTCATCGACTATGAGGACCGCGTGCTCGGCGTCGCCCCCGCGGCGGAAGCCGCCTGATCCATGCCGGCCAGCGCCGCGGCGATCCGCGCCGCCGCGATGCGGCTGCGCCAGCGCCCCGTGGTCATGCGCCGCGGCAGCGTCTCGCGCGTGCGCGGCGGTCTCGTCGAGATCGCCGGGCTGGGTGAAGCCGCCACCGTCGGAGCGCGCCTCGAACTGCCCGGCGGCGCGCTCGCCGAAGTCGCCGGCGTCGAGGACGGACAGGCGCTCTGCCTGTCCTACGGGCCGGTCGAAGGTCTCGCCCCCGGCGCCAGCGCCCATCTCCTCTCCGACCGCGCCGCGATCGCGCCCGACGCCAGCTGGCTCGGCCGCATCGTCGACGGGCTCGGCCGCCCCATCGACGGGCGCGGCCCGCTCGGCCTCGGCCAGACCGAGCGCCACGTCCGCGGCGGCCCGCCGCCCGCCACCTCGCGCGGCCGCGTCGGCGCCAAGCTCGCCACCGGCGTGCGCGCGCTCGACATCTTCGCGCCACTGTGCCGCGGCCAGCGCCTCGGCCTGTTCGCCGGCTCGGGCGTCGGCAAGTCGGTGCTGCTGTCGATGCTCGCGCGCGGCGCGGATTGCGATGTCGCGGTCATCGGCCTGATCGGCGAGCGCGGCCGCGAGGTCGCCGAATTCATCGAGGACGACCTCGGGCCCGAGGGCCTCGCCCGCGCCGTCGTTGTCGTTGCCACATCCGACGAGCCCGCGCTGATGCGCCGCGAGGCCGCCTATCTGACCTTCGCCATCGCGGAGGCGTTCCGCGACGAGGGCCGCCACGTTCTCTGCATGATGGACTCGGTCACCCGCTTCGCCATGGCCCAGCGCGAGATCGGACTGGCCGCGGGCGAGCCGCCGACGTCCAAGGGCTATACGCCGACCGTCTTCGCCGAGCTGCCGCGCCTGCTCGAACGCGCCGGCCCCGGTGCGCCCGGCGGCGGCGCCATCACCGGCCTGTTCACCGTGCTCGTCGACGGCGGCGACCATGACGAGCCCGTCGCCGATGCGGTGCGCGGCATTCTCGACGGCCATGTCGTCATGCCGCGCAGCATCGCCGAGCGCGGCCGCTATCCGGCGATCGACGTCCTGAAGTCGGTGTCGCGCACGCTGCCGCGCGCCCATTCCGACGAGGAGAACCGGCTGCTGCGCGAGGCGCGGCAGGTGCTCTCGACCTGGGCCGACATGGAAGAGCTCGTCCGATTGGGCGCCTATCAGGCCGGGTCGAGCGCCGAGGTCGACCGCGCCATCGCGCTCGCCCCGAAGATCGAGGACCTGCTGCGGCAGGGCAAGCATGAGCGCGGCGATCCCGGCGAGGCGTTCGCGCGGCTGGCGGAGATCCTCGGGTGAAGACGAAGTTCGATCCCGTCGTCCGGCTGCGCCAGCGCGCGCTCGATGCGCTCGCCGCCGAGCTCGGGCAGGCCGCGCGCCGCGCCGCCGACGCAGTCGAGCGCCATCGCGCCGAACTCGCCCGGCAGAATCTCGAACGCAGCGCCTTCGCCGCCGATCCGTTCCGCGATCCGCAGCCGTGGCTGGCGCAGGCCAAGATCCAGACCGAGGCGCTCGAAAAGGCGCGCGCCGAGGCGGAGGCCGAACTCGCCGCGCTCCGTCAGAAGGCGGCACGGCTGCTCGGCGAGCGCCGCGCCTTCGAGCGCGCCGCCGACCGCGTCCGCGACGAATGGCGCACCGCGATCCAGCGCCGCGAGCAGGCGATGATCGACGAAGTCGCCGGGCGCCCGAAGCCATGACCGCGATCCAGACCCCGACCGTCAACGCCCCCGCACCGGGGCGCGCCGAGGCGATCCTCGCGCAGGCAAAGGCGCCGCTGCTGGCGCGGCTGTGGCAGGCGGCGCTGGGCGCAGCCTCGGATGTCGAGGACAGCCTGTTCCCCTCGACGCCCAAGCCCGCGTCGCTCGCGATCCCCGCTCTGCCGCAGGCCGACCGCCCCGCCGCCCGCGCCGCGCCGGCGCTGCTGCGCGGCAACGGCGACTATGCGCCTGCGCTCGCCCGCGCCGCCGCCCGCACCGGGCTGCCGGCCGCCGCGCTGACCGCGGTCATCGATGCCGAAGCCGGCAAGCGCCGCGACGGCTCATGGGACCCGGCTGCGCGCAACCCGCGCTCGACTGCCACCGGCCTCGGCCAGTTTCTCGACCGCACCTGGGTCGGCGAAGCGGAACGCCGCGGCACCTATCTCAACGGGGTGGCCGCAGCGCGCGGCTGGCTTGATGCGCGCGGCCGGGTTCGCGGCGACGTCCGCGCCGAACTTCTCGATCTGCGCACCGATCCCGGCACCGCCATCGAGGCGGTCGCCGACTATGCCCGCGCCGGCCTGTCGCGCCTCGAGTCGGCGGGCGTGAAGCTCGGCAACGACGCCCGGCAGGTCGCGTCGCTGGCGTGGCTCGGCCACCATCTCGGCCCGGTCGAGGCGCTGCGCTTCGTCGAGGGCCGGATCGCGCCGGCGCGTGCCAAGCTGCTGCTCACCGCCCAGGTCGGCGCCAGCGAGGCGGCGCGGCGCATCGCCGATGCGGCGGGCGACGCGGTCGCCGCCCACCGCCAGTGGCTCAACGGCTATATCGGCCGGGTCATCCAGCGGAGCGTTGGACGCTCGTAACGTCGGTCAGGCCGACCTTCGTCGCGCCGATCATCAGTTCGAGCTTGCCGTTCGCCATCACCGCGCTCGTCACCTCGCCCGACACGGTGCCGGCCAGCGTCTGCTCGGCGCCCGAGGAGGTCACCGCGACGACCTTCAGCGTGTACGGGCCGTCGGGGGCGTCGCCGCCCGCCGAGTTGCCGCCGCTCCAGGCGAATTCGTGGGTGCCTCTGGCGGTCGCGCCATTGGTCTCCAGCACGACCCGGCCCGCGGCGTCGATGACGCTGAGCTTGGTCGACACCGCCGAGGCGGGCACCTCATAGCTCCAGCGCGCGCCGCCCGGCCCGAGGGTCGCGACCGACTGCGAGGTCGTCACGTTCATCCCGACATAGGAGGCCGCGGCGTTGAGCGACTGGCTCGACAGCTGCGACAGGATCGCCTCGAGCTTCGAGGTCTGCTGGATCGACTGTTCGACCTGACTATAGGTCGCCAGCTGCTGCGTGTATTCCGACGACTTGATCGGGTCGAGCGGGTCCTGGTTCTTCAGCTGCGTCGTCATCAGCGTCAGAAACATGTCGAGGTCGCCCGACAGGCGCTGCGCCGAGGTCAGCGCCGGCGCGGTCGCGCCGTTGGTGGAAGTGACGGAGGTCATCCTGGTGTCTCCTAGATGATCATGTCGACCCGGCCGGGCGCGGCGCGCCCCGGAGTCCGGGCGGTTGCGGAAGCGGCGGCGGCGGCGGGATCATCGCCCGTCGCTGCGACGGAAAAGGCATAGGCGGCCGGAATCGGCTGGCGCGGTGCGGGGTTCTGCCCATCGCGGCGCAGGTCGAACTGGAAGGCAGAGGCGTCGGCCTGAACGCCGGCGTCGTTGAGCGCGCGCGCGAGCTGCTGGCTGTCTCGCTTCAGCAGATCGAGAGTCGCCGGGTTCTCGGCAGCGACGACGGTGCGGACGCGGCCCTGCTCGTCGGTCGACCAGCGCACCTCGACCACGCCGAGTTCGGCCGGATCGAGGCGCACCGAGACCTCCTTGTTCCCCGCGCGCACGGCGCGGCCAACCTCGACACCGACGTCGTGGGCGAGGTGGCTGGCGCGCGCCATTCGCAGCGGCTGCGGCGCCTGGGCCTGCGCCGGGCCCGTGGCGGCCACCGGGGCCGGAGCGGCGACAGGGGCAGGCGCGCTCGCCGCCGGCGCGATGTCGGCGGCGCGGTCCTTGCCCGCCTCGCGGAGCGGGGCCGGCTCGGCGCGATGCGCGGCATTGGCGGCAGCCGCCATCGCGGTCAGCGGCGGCTGCGCCGGGGTCGGCGACGCGGCGGGGTCGGACGCCATCCGGGCGAAGGCGGCCGGGTCGACCGCCGGCTGCGCCGCCTGCGAGCGCTGGCCTGCGCCCTGAACCGCCGCCTCGGCCGGCGCCGCGTCGGGCGCGCCCTTGGCCTCGGGCGCGGGCGCTTCGGCCTTGTGCGGGGCTGGCGTCACACCGGCGAGACGCGGATCGGCCGCGGCCATCGCGGCGGCGGAGACTCCAGCCTGCGACAGCGCGGCCGGCGCGTTCGCGGCAGCAGTGGCGGAAGGCGTCGTAGTGACGATCGGCGCGGCAACCGGCATCGCCACCGGCGCGTCGGTCGGCGTCGACTCCTCGGCACGGCGCTCGGCCGTCTCGACCCGGACCTCGGGTTCGCCCGTCCGGCCCTTCGCTTTCGCCGGGGCCGGCTGACCGGAGGTCGCGAGGGTCGCCTCGGGGGATACATCGGCATCCGCTGGGCCCGGCTGCGACTTAGCGGTCGTGTCTCC
>JADCGM010000221.1 GCA_020249025.1 Alphaproteobacteria bacterium | reverse complement strand
TGCCGGATGCCCGGCGCGCCCGACACCGGATTGGGCAGCAGGTCGGCCCCCTCGGGGACGCGCGCCATGCGCAGCCGCGCCTCGGTGATGCGGTCGCCGTAATAGCCGCGCAGGATCGCCTCGGCCTCCGGGTGCATGACGACGCCGACGCCGAGTGCTGCGGCGATCGCATCGACAGTGATGTCGTCATGCGTCGGGCCGATGCCGCCGGTGGTGAACAGATAGTCGTGCGCCGGCGGCTTCAGCGCGTTCACCGCCTCGGCGATCGCGTCCATGTCGTCGGGAACGACGCGCGACGTCCGGAGGCGGATGCCCTGCACGTTCAGCCATTTGGCGAGATAGGCGAGATTGGCGTCCTGCGTCCGGCCGGACAGGATCTCGTCGCCGATGATGATGAGGGCGGCGGTGTAGGTGCGGTCGGGTGCGGACATGCGCCGTGACTAGCGCGGTGCGGCGCGCCCGCCAACCACCTCTCACCCGTGGCGGCTTGCCGCGCGCGCGCTTAGGGCTAGCATCGCGGGCCGGGGCAAGGGGGGGAACAGGACGACATGTACAAGCTCTACGGCGCGCTGGGTTCGCCCTATTCGCTGAAGGTGCGCGCGGTGCTGCGCTATCGCCGCATCCCGCACATCTGGGTGCACGGCGCCGAGGCGATGCTGGCGACGCAGCGGGTGAAGGCGCCGGTCATCCCCGTGCTCGAATATGTCGATGGCACCTTCGCCAACGACTCGACGCCGCTGATCTACGACCTGGAGACGCGCCACCCGCCGCGCTCGATCGTGCCGCCCGATCCGGCGCGCGCCTTCCTCGCCGCGCTGATCGAGGATTTCGCCGACGAATGGCTGACCAAGGCGATGTTCGGCTATCGCTGGCTGCGCGAGGTCGACCAGGTGCAGATGAGCCGCTGGCTCGCCTTCGATGCGCTCAAGGGCGGCGGCCGCGCGGAGAGCGAGGCCAATGCCGAACGCTTCCGCCAGCGCCAGGTCGGGCGGATGGCGCTCGTCGGCTGCACCGAGGCGAATTTCCCGCTGATCGCCAAGTCGACGCGGGCCGTCCTCGGTGCGCTCGAAGCGCATGTGACGACGCGGCACAGCCTGTTCGGGACGCGGCCCTCGCTCGCCGAGTTCGCGATCTATGGCCAACTGTCGCAGCTCGGCACCGACCCGACCCCGCAGGCGATGATGCGCGCCGATTTTCCCTACACCTACCGCTGGCTCCAGCACCTCGACGACATGTCGGGGATCGAGGGCGAGTGGGATGCGGCCGATGCGCCGCTGCCCGATGCCGTCGATGCGCTGCTCGAGGTGATCGGCGCGGTCTACATGCCCTTCCTGCTCGCCAACGAGACGGCGCTGGCGAAGGGCAAGGAGATCTTCCGGATGACCGCGCTGGGCCAGTCCTATGAACAGGGCGTGTTCAAATATCAGGCGAAGTGCCTCGCCGAACTCCGCGCCCGCTACGCGGCGCTGCCTGGCGCGGCGAAGGCGGAGCTGCGGCTGCTGCTCGAACGCTCGGGCTGCATCGAGGCGCTCGGCGGATAGCGCCCCGCGCCGGGTGGACCGGCGGCGCCTGCGACCCCATATCGCCCCCGCGTGGCCTTTGCCGCGCGCATGGCGTATGGGTTTGTGATCATGTCCTACATCGACGTACTCGACATCGAGGAGGCCGAGCCGACCTCCGCCATCAAGCTCCACGGGCCAGAGGGGTTCGCGGGGATGCGGAAAGCCGGGCGGCTGGCGGCCGAAGTCCTCGACATGCTCGCGCCCCATGTCGTGCCGGGCGTGACGACGATCGAGCTCGATCGCCTCGCCTATGATTTCGTGAAAGCCCGCGGCGCGGTGCCGGCGACGATCTTCTACCGCGGCTACAGCCATTCGCTGTGCATCTCGGTGAACCATGTCGTCTGCCACGGCATCCCGGGCAGCCGGAAGCTGCAGGCCGGCGACATCGCCAACATTGACGTCACCGTCGTCGTCGACGGCTGGCATGGCGACACCAGCCGCATGTTCACGGTCGGCGATGTCGGCGTGAAGGCGAAGCGGCTCGTCGACGTGACCTATGAATGCCTGATGCGCGGCATCGCCGCGGCGAAGCCGGGCGCCACGCTCGGCGACGTCGGCCATGCCATCCAGAGCTATGCGGAAGCGCAGCGCTGCTCGGTGGTGCGCGATTTCTGCGGCCATGGCCTCGGGCGCGTGTTCCACGATGCGCCCAACGTCGTCCATGTCGGCCGGCCCGGGCGCGGCGTGGTGCTGAAGCCCGGCATGTTCTTCACCATCGAGCCGATGATCAATCTCGGCCGCGCCGATGTGAAGGTGCTCGACGACGGCTGGACCGCGGTGACCCGCGACCGTTCGCTGTCGGCGCAGTTCGAGCATTCGGTCGGCATCACCGAGGACGGCTGCGAAATCTTCACGGCGAGCCCGACCGGTCTCGACCGCCCGCCCTATTTCTGAGCCGGCGCGCGGGGATGTCGTAAGCCGCGCGCCCCGCTGCAATCCCGCCCGATTGGCCGGGTAGCCAGTGTCCCGGAGCCGAGCTTAGGCTCCGCTCGATGTTCTCCGATCGCCCCCCGCTCGGCTTCGACGACGGCCCGCTCGGGTCTCCGGATCATCGCGTCGGTCACCGGGCGCGGATGCGGGCGCGGATGATGGAGGGCGGCGCCGACGCCTTCCACGATTACGAGCTCGTCGAGTATGTGCTGAGCCTCGTCACCCCGCGGCGGCACACCAAGCCGCTCGCCAAGCAGCTCATCACCGAATTCGGCGGGCTGCCCGGCCTGCTCGCCGCGTCGCCCGCCGAACTGTCGCGGGTGCCGGGCCTCGGCGAGACCGGGATTGCGGCGCTCAAATTCGTTCACGCCGCCGCCGTCCGCTCGCTCCGCGCCAACGTCACCGGCCGCCCGGTGCTGTCGAGCTGGCAGGCGGTGCTCGACTATCTCCACGCCGACATGGCGCACCGCGCCACGGAAGCGTTTCAGGTGCTGTTCCTCAACGCGCGCAATACGCTGATCCGCGCCGAGACCGCCTCCGAGGGGACGGTCGACCATACGCCGGTGTTCGTGCGCGAGATCATCCGCCGCGCGCTCGAACTCAACGCGACCGCCCTCATCCTCGTCCACAACCACCCGTCCGGCGATCCACGTCCCAGCCGGGACGACATCGCGATGACCGATCTGGTGGTGGAGGCGGGACGGCATCTCGGGATCACCGTCCACGACCACATCGTGATTTCCGACAGTGGCCATGCCAGCTTCAAGGCGCTCGGCTTCCTGCGCTAGGCGCGGGCTTCACATCGCCGAGATGCCGCCGTCGACATAGAGTTCGGAGCCGGTGACGAACTTCGCCTCGTCGGAGGCGAGGTAGAGCGCGGCATAGGCGACGTCGTCGGGCTCCCCGACATGGCCGATCGGGATCTGGCGGCCGAGCTTGGCGACGCCCGCCTCCCGCGAGCCGCCGCCGGCCGCGACGATGCCGTCGAGGATCGGGGTGTCGATGAACACCGGATGGATCGAGTTGCAGGTGATCCGGTAGCCGGCGCGGGCGCAGTGCAGCGCCACCGACTTCGACAGATGGCGCACGCCCGCCTTCGCCGAATTGTAGGCGGCCATGTTCGCGCCCGCGATGACGCCGGCGATCGAGGAGATGTTGACGATCGAGCCGCGCGGCCCGTCGCCGGCGCAGCTTTTCGCCATCAGCGGCAGCGCCAGCTTGCAGCCGAGAAAGACGCTGTCGAGGTCGATGGCGTGCGTGCGCCGCCAGTCCTCGAAGCTCGAATCCTCGACCGAACCCATCGTGCCGATGCCGGCGTTGTTGACGAGGACGTGCAGCCCGCCGAAGCGCGCTTCGGCCTCAGCGACCGCGGCGATCCAGTCGGCCTGCGAGGTGACGTCATGGCGCAGCGCGGCGGCGGCGGCGCCCAGTTCTGCGGCGCGCGCCCTGACGCCCGCCTCGTTGATGTCGGTCAGCAGCACCTTCGCGCCGTGGCGCACGAACATCTGCGCCATCGCCAGGCCCAGACCCTGCGCCGCCCCCGTCACCAGCGCGATCTTGCCCGCCAGCCGCTGTCCGTCCGCCATCTGCTCTGCTCCCCATCTGTTGTCTTCCGGCAACATGCGCGGCCGGAGTTGGCGATGCAACGCCATCCGCGGTTGCATCGCTGCGCATCCATCCCGATGTGCGCCGTTCCAAACAACTCTGCTTTCAATCCATTGGGGAAGTTTCTTCGCATGTTGAAGCCGACTTTGCTTGCGTCTGCGTCCGTGATCCTGCTGGGCGTTTCGACCACCGCGTTCGCGCAGGAGGCCGCCCCGGCCGCCGCGCCGGCGACTGCCGATGCGGCAGCGCCCGCGGACGAGGGCGAGATCATCGTTACCGCCACCCGCCGCGCGCAGGCGCTGTCGGACGTTCCGATCGCCGTCTCGGCGGTGACTGCTGAATCGCTCCAGAACTCGGGCGCGAGCGACATCCGTCAGCTCAACCAGCTCTCCCCGTCGCTGCTCGTGTCGTCGACCTCGTCCGAGGCGGGCGCGGGCGTGGCGCGCATCCGCGGCATCGGCACCGTCGGCGACAACCCCGGCCTCGAGAGCTCGGTCGCGGTGTTCATCGACGGCGTCTACCGCAACCGCTCGGGCGTCGCGCTCACCGAGCTCGGCGCGATCGACCGCATCGAGGTTCTGCGCGGTCCGCAGGGCACGCTGTTCGGCCGCAACGCCTCGGCGGGTCTGCTCAACATCGTCACCGCCAAGCCGTCGTTCGACAGCGTCGGCGAGGCCGAGATCACCTACGGCAACTACGACTTCATCCGCGCCGCGGGGAGCGTCACCGGCGGCATCCTCAACGATGCGGCCGCCGTCCGCCTCGACGCTGTCTATGTGAAGCGCGACGGCTTCCTGCGCGACGTCATCTCGGGCCGCTCGGTCAACGACCGCGACCGCTATCTCGTCCGCGGCCAGATGCTGTTCGAGCCGAACGACGACCTCACCATCCGCCTCATCGGCGACTATGCCGACCGCAGCGAGGAGTGCTGCGCGGCGACCTATCTGCCGGCGCGTCTCGTCACCCCGGCGGCGGGCGGCGGCGTCAGCATCACCGCCAACAACCCGATCGCGGCGCTGCAGCGCACGCTCGGCGCGACCGTCAACGACACCACCTTCCGTCGCGTCACTGCGATCACGCCGGGCCGCGACTTCCGCTCGGACGTGACCGACTGGGGTCTGTCGGGCGAGATCAACTACGATCTCGGCGCGGCCAACCTGACCTCGATCACCGCCTACCGCGACTACAAGTTCCTGCGCGGCCAGGATGCCGACTACAACAACCTCGACATCCTCTACCGCGACGGCTTCCGTCAGCAGTTCAAGACCTTCACGCAGGAAGTCCGGCTGCAGGGCACGGCGGTCGACGACCGGCTCGACTGGCTCGTCGGCGCCTATTACGCCGACGAGACGCTCGATCTCGCCGACAACCTCAAGTACGGCGCGGACTATGACCGCTATGCCCAGGGCGTCGTCGGTCTCTCGGTGCCGGGCTTTCCGGGCTACAACAACCTGCGCGCCTTCGCGACCGGTGCGCTGACGGCGGGCGGCGTGCCGGCGGCGGCGATCCCGACGCTCACCGCCTTCGTTCCGAACTTCACGCTCGCCGGCACCGGCATCGGTCAGGACGTGTTCCGCCAGAAGAGCCGCAACTATGCGTTCTTCACGCACAACATCTTCGACATCGTGCCCGATCGTCTGAGCCTGACCGTCGGCCTGCGCTACACCAACGAGCGCAAGACGCTGAACGCCAGCTTCCTCAATACCAACACCGGCTGCGCCCAGCTGCTCGGCGGCATCGCCGGGCTGCGCGGCGTCACCGGCGCGCTGGCCCCGGCGGCGACCGGCCTCGCCAACAACCTGCAGGCGCTCGCAGCGCTGCCGTGCGTCATCCCGCCGGTCAACGCGACGCTTGCCAACACCTCGGCGGGCGGCAAGCGCAGCGAGAGCGAGTGGTCGGGCACGGGCGTGCTGTCGTTCAAGGCGACCGAGGACCTGCTGACCTACGCGTCCTTCTCGAAGGGCTACAAGGCTGGCGGCTTCAACCTCGACCGCTCGGCGCTCAACGCCGCTGCGCCGTCGCTGGCGCAGCTGCAGTTCGAGCCGGAGAAGGTCGACGCCTACGAGCTCGGCGCGAAGTTCGACGGCCGCAAGATCAACGTCAACGCGGCGCTTTTCTATCAGCAGTTCAAGAACTTCCAGCTGAACACGTTCAACGGGATCAACTTCATCGTCGAGAACATCCTCGCGTGTAAGACGGGCCTGAACGGGGCGGACGCCGATCTGCTGGCGACGACGGGTGCATGCGCGGCCGGCAACACCAAGGCCGGCGTCGTCTCGAAGGGCGTCGAGCTCGAAGCGCAGCTGCTTCCGACCGACGACCTGTCGCTCAATGTCGGCTACACGCTCGCCGACACGCAGTACCGCCGCGATCTCGTCGGCTTCGGCGGCCGGCCGCTGGCGCCGACGCTGTTCCAGCTGCCGGGCCGTCAGGTCTCGAACGCCGCCAAGCATGTCGTGACCGGCGCCGCAACCTGGAACCCGGAGATCGCCGGCAGCAACGGCCTGCGCGGCCTCGTGTATGCCGACTTCCGCTACCAGTCGGCGATCAACACCGGCTCGGATCTCGATGTCGAGAAGACCCAGCCGGGCGTGATGGTCGTGAATGCGCGCCTCGGCGTGCAGGGACCGGACCGCAAGTGGGCCGTCGAGTTCTGGGCGCAGAACCTGTTCGACGTCGACTACACACAGGTGTCGTTCGACGCGCCGCTGCAGGGCTCGAACACCCAGCGCGCGGTCGGTCTCGTGCAGGCCAACGGCGCGCCGGTGACCTCGTCGACCGCGCTCTACGGCGCGTTCCTCGCCGAGCCGCGCACCTACGGCGTGACGCTGCGCACGCGCTTCTGATCGGACGGACGGGGGCGGCGGGCGCCGCTCCCGTCCCCCGTTCCCCATGTTACCGGACTGCAACAGTCCGGAATCCGTCGCGTGGCCAGAGCCGGCCGTGCTTGACGTTGCGCGCCTGCATGAAGAGGCTCCCGATCAATTCGGGGCGGCAAAGACCCCGAAATGCTTTTTTGGGGAGATCATCATGCACAAGAAGACCGCTTGGCTTGCGTCTGCGTCGCTGTTCGTCGCGCTCGGCGCGCAGGGCGCCTGGGCGCAGACCGCCGCCGCCACCTCGGCCACGGGCGCCGACGAAGGCGAGATCATCGTCACCGCCACCCGCCGCGCGCAGGCGCTGTCGGACGTTCCGATCGCCGTCTCGGCGGTGAC
>JADCGM010000220.1 GCA_020249025.1 Alphaproteobacteria bacterium | reverse complement strand
CTCGCAGAAGGACGCGGACAGCTTCCCGGCCTATGAGGAGGCGCTGGAGCGCGTCGCCGACGTGCTGCGCGACCTGAGCCTCCAGACCCCGCCCAACAGCGGCGGCGGCCTGCGTTCGCTGCTCGCCGCCGCGCAGCAGGGCTGGCCGCTGACGAAGCTCGACATCGAGGCGCAGCG
This sequence comes from Alphaproteobacteria bacterium, assembly GCA_020249025.1. Lineage (GTDB taxonomy): Bacteria > Pseudomonadota > Alphaproteobacteria > Sphingomonadales > Sphingomonadaceae > JADCGM01. The sequence goes on along the minus strand of JADCGM010000220.1, from coordinate 8,256 downwards.
CGACGTGCTCGACCTGTTCGTGAAGTCGGCGCGCGACTTTCTCGACGGCTGGTATGAATCCGATGCGGTGAAGGCAGCGTTCGGCTTCGATGCCGTCGTCGGCAACTACGCCAGCCCCGACACGCCGGGCTCCGCCTATGTGCTGCTCCACCATGTCTTCGGCGAGGTGAACGGCAAGAAGGGCATGTGGGGCCATTCGGTCGGCGGCATGGGTGCGATCACCCAGGCAATGGCGAAGGCCTGCACGTTCGCGGGGGTCGAGATCAGCCTCGATGCGCCGGTGGCCAAGCTGCTGACCAGCAACGGCAAGGTGACGGGCGTCACGCTGGAGAGCGGCGAGGAGATCGCCGCCCCCATCGTCGCCGCCAACGTCGGGCCGCTGCTCCTCTACAGGCAGCTCGTCGACCAGTCCGACCTCAGCCCCGAATTCCGCCGCCGCATCGGCAACTTCAAGGCGGGCTCGGGCACCTTCCGGATGAATGTCGCGCTCTCGGAGCTGCCCGACTTCAGCGTGCTGCCCGGCAAGGACAAGGCCGAGCACCACACCTCGGGCATCATCATCGCGCCGAGCCTCGATTACATGGACCGCGCCTATACGGACGCGCGCGCGACCGGCTGGTCGAAGCAACCGATCGTCGAGATGAAGCTGCCCACGACCGTCGACGACAGCCTAGCCCCGCCGGGAATGCACATCGCCAGCCTGTTCTGCCAGCAGTTCGCGCCCGAGCTTCCCGACGGGCGGAGCTGGGACGATGTCCGCGAGGAGGTCGCCGACCACATCATCGACACCGTCACAGCCCATGCCCCCAACTTCAAGTCGGCGGTGATCGCGCGCCAGATCCACAGCCCGCTCGATCTCGAACGCAAGTTCGGCCTGATCGGCGGCGACATCTTCCACGGCCGCATGAGCCTCGACCAGCTCTACGGCGCGCGCCCGCTTCTCGGCCATGCCGACTACCGCGGCCCGATCAAGGGCCTCTACATGTGCGGCTCGGGCACCCACCCCGGCGGCGGCGTCACCGGCGCGCCCGGCCACAACGCCGCGCGGGAGATCCTGCGCGACCGCATCGGCTGGGGTCGGGGGTAGACAAGCGCAGTTCATGGCCATTGCGATCAGAGGCATCTGCAACTTGACATATGGTATGAAGGTAGGTACTAACTAAATGAATTGATCGCAGCCTGGGAACAGACGATGTCGAGGCAAGAGTTGATGCTGGCGGCTGCCCGCCGGGGCAAGTATCGCAAACTGCACGAGTATCTCGGGAAGCTCACTCTATCGGAGTGGACAACCAGCTTTGCCGTTGTGGAAAGCATCCTGGGGTTTCGCCTGCCCGATAGCGCTCGCTTGTACAGGCCGTGGTGGGCGAACGGCAAAGCGGCAGGACACAGCCAGAGCATGGCGTGGATGACCGCCGGCTGGATGACGAGCGGTGTTGACCTTGACGCTGAGCGTGTGACCTTCGTCCGCAAGTGAATAGTTTGGGCCTCGACTTCGGGCTGAGCAGCTTCTGATGCCGGACCTTCTGACCCCCCGCCTCGCCGGCACGCCCTACGCCATCGATTTCGGCGCACCGCTGGGCGAGCCGGCGCTCGTCTCCCCGCTGTCGCCGCAATGGCGGGTATTCAAGAATCCGGTGGCGCTCGCCATCGGCGGGGTGGCGGCGGTGCTTCTGGAGTTCGCCGACGCGCGGATCCGCACCGGTGTCTGGGCGCATTCGATCTATCCGCAGGACCCGATCGGGCGGTCGGCGCGCACCGGAGCGGCGGCGCTGATCGGGGTTTACGGCCCGGCGAGCGTAGCGCGGCGGGTGATCGCGGGCGTCAATCGCATGCATGCCAAGGTCGGCGGGGAGACGCCGGCGGGCGAGCCCTATCGCGCCACCGATCCCGAATTGCTCGATTGGGTGAGCGCGACCGCGGTGTGGGGCTTCCTTGCCGCCTATCGCCGCTTCGTCGCGGCCGTCGGGGCGGAGGAGGCGCGCGATTACTACGCCGACGGCGCTGGGATCGCGGCGCTCTATGGCGTGGTGACGCCGCTCGGCTCGGATGCCGACTTCGACGCGATGCTCGGCGCGCGGCTGCCGCGCTTCGAGCCGCATGCCATCGTCGGCGAGTTCCTCGGCATCATCGCCTCGGGCCGCGCCGCGCCGGGGGTGCCGCGGCGGCTGCACCGCTCGCTGGCGCGCGCCGCAGTGGCGCTGCTGCCGGAGGGCGTGCGCGACCGGCTGGAACTGGGGCGCGACTGGGATCTGTCGCTGTTCGACCGCCTCGCGCTCGGCGCGATGGCGGGGGCGGCCGAGCGGCGGGTCGATCCCGCATCGTCGCCTTGCCGCGCGAGCGTGCGGCTGGGTCTGCCGCCGGACTTCCTCTACCGAAAGCCGGCCGAGCGGGCGCGGCTCGTGGCGGCGGCGGGCCTCGCCTAGCCGCTGCAGCCTACGCAGGACGGGGCGCTCGGGTCGGCCTCCAGCCGGCGCGGGTCGATGGGCGCGCCGCAGCGCACGCAGTCGCCCCAGGTGCCCGCGTCGATCCGCGCCAACGCCGCCACGATCCGCCCCGTCTCGCGGCGTCCGGCGGCTTCGAGTGCAACCTGCGCCTCGTCATCGGCGAGTTCGACGGCCTGCTCCTCCCAGTCGGCGGGGAGCGGCTGCATCAGTTCGGCGTCGAGCTTGTCGATGCGCTGCCCGAGCTCGGCGAGGCGGGCGACGAGGCGGCTGCGTGCGGTATCTTTGTCCATGAAAAACCTCCCATGATGGGAGCCTTATCGGGCCGGCGCGGGCCCAAGACATTGACCGAGCGCAACGATCAGTCGGCGACCGCCACCTTCGGGCGCAGCCAGTAGAGGGGCAGGGCGGTCAGCATCAGCCCCACCGCGAACAGCGAAGCCTGTCCGGCCCCGACCAGCGCCCATCCGCAGAACAGCAGACCCGCTGCGCCCGCCCCCCGCCCGGCCCCGACCTTGAGCGCGGTCAGGCAGGCGCCCGCATAGAGCAGCAGCGAGGTTGCCGCCGTCAGGTTGAGCATGAAATCGAGAAGCCCCGACAGGCCGTCGGCGCCGCTGGCGCTCGAGAGGATGAGGATGCTGGCGCAGCTGCTGCCGAGGCAGAGCAGCCGCGTCGAGACGTCGTGACGGTTGACGTGCTTCATCCACATCGGGAGCAGCCCGGCGCGCGCCATGCCAAGCGGCAGCTCGCCCTGGATCAGCACCCAGCCGTTCAGGCAGCCGACAGTCGCGATCACCGCAAAGGCGGCGACGAGCAGCCCTGCCTCGCGCCCGAAGAAGGTTTCGACGAACAGGGCGACCGGGGCAGGGGCGGCGGCGATCACCTCGGCCGGCATCGACAACACGATGCCCATGCAGACGACGATGTAGAGTGCGCCGGTGAGCGCGGTGCCGAGCATCGTCGCGCGCAGCACGTTGCGCGCCGGATCGCGGATGCGCTCGGCAACGATGCCGGCGGATTCGAAGCCGACGAGCGCGAAGAAGGCGAGCGCCATCGCCGAGGTCAGGCTGGCGGGCTCGAACCCGGGATGCGGATGCGCGGTAAAGCGCGCGCCACCCTCGGCCGCGAAGCCGCCGACGATCGCGACGACCGCGACCAGCGGCAGGATCTTCAGCAGCGTCGTCACCACCTGGAAATTGCCGGCCGCGCGCGCCCCGAACAGGTTGAGCAGGGTCAGCAGCCAGACCAGCCCGGTCGACCACAGCGCCAGCGCCAGCGGGGTCGCGGCGAGCGGCGGGGCGAAGGTCGCGAGATAGCGCACCGCGGTCACCGCGATGATTGCGATCGCCGACCACACGCTCACCCAGAAGGCCCAGCCGACGAGCACGCCGGCGATCGGGCCGAGTTCCGCCCCGACGATGGCGACGGTGCCGGTCGCCTTCGGGCGCGCCGCCGCCAGCTTCGACAGCACATAGGCAAGGATGAGTGCGCCGCCGATCGCGGCGATCCAGGCCGGAACCCCGGTCCAGCCAAAGGCGGCGAGCTGCCCGGGCATCACGAAGATGCCAGACCCGATCATGCCGCCGACGACCATCGCCGCGGCCGTCCACAGGCCAAAAGGTCGGGCGGCGGAGCCCCCGGCTCCGCCGCCCGCCGTCAGGTCAGAACTTGGTGCCGACACGCAGACCGATCGTCTGAGGCGTCACCACATTCACATAGGAGCGGGTGCAGACGCTGCAGGCCACGCCGCGCGACAGCTGCGCGCGGGTGTCGAACAGGTTCGCGATGAACAGCTCCAGCGAATAATCCTGCCAGTCCGCACCGATCGCGAAATCGGCGTAGGTGGCGGACTTCAGCCGGCCGACGGTCGCGGCATCGGCGACGCGGATGTCGCTCGACGCTGACCCGGTGTGATAGACCGCCGCCTGGACGTGGCCGTCGGCGCCGCCGAGCGGGAACTGGTAGCGCGCCGTCAGATTGCCCTTGAACTTGGGCGTGATCGGCAGGCGCGTGCCCTTGGGCGCGAGGATCGAGTTGCCCGCCCCCACGCAGGTCGCGGTCGGCTCGTTGATCGCGCACAGGTTCTTGCGGGTCTTGGCGTCGGTGTAGGCCGCCGCAGCGGTGAGCGTCAGCCCCTCGGTCGGCACCCAGTTGATGTCGGTCTCGATGCCGGTGATGCGGGCGTCGGGGCCGTTCTGGATCTGGGTGAAGCTGTTCTGCCCGAGGAAGGAGAACTGGAAGCTCGACCAGTTCTGCCGGTAGACCGCGCCGTTGAAGCGCAGCGCCCCGTCGGCCGCCGTCGTCTTCCAGCCCACCTCGTAGTTGGTGAGGTAGTCGGCCTCGTAGGGCGGCACCGTGCCGCGGCGATTGATGCCGCCCGGACGGAAGCCGCGCGACCAGGTCGTGTAAAGCAGCACGTCCTCGGTCGGCTTCCAGTTGAGGTTGAGGCGATGGATGAAGCCGTCGCCCTCCTGCGACTTCGGCACGACGGTTCCGTTTTGGAACGTGCCGAGATTGGTGCAAGGGCCGCCCGGAACCGCCGCCGGCAGTAGCGCCGCGGTGGCGTTGTCGCGGCGGATCGCGCCGGTCGTCGTGTAGCAGCCGGCGACGCCGGTGCGCGAGCTGCCCGCGGCGTTGAACGGCGGGCCGGCCGGATTGCGGCCGAAGCCGAAGAAGCCGATCAGCGAGTTGTCGTACTTGAAGACGCGCCCGCCCGCGGTGAGCGACAGCGTGTCGGTGAAGTTATAGGTCAGCTCGCCAAACGCCGCATAGTCGCGGTCGACGCGCTGCTGCTTCGTCAGCCAGAGGATGCCCGGCAGACCGTTGACCGACATCGCCGCGGCGAGGTTCGGCACATTGTAGCGCTCGTCGATGTCGTTGACCTGGCGCTGGTAGAACAGGCCGCCGACGAAGCGCAGCTTGGCGTCCTGCGGCGACGACAGGCGGAGCTCCTGGCTGAGCTTCTTGTAGCGCGGCGCCGAGGTGGTGAACTGGCGCGAGTCGATGGTCTGGCCGGCGTTGTTGGTGAAGTAGAAATAGCCCGCCACACCGCCGACGCTCGCATAGAGCGAGTCATAGGCCTCCGCGTAGTCGGTGTAATCGCCGGTCGAGTCGATCTTCCGGCTCATGTGGGTGCCGGCATAGGTCAGGTCCCAGTTGCCGACCTTGCCCTCGATGGTCATCGCCGCGAGCACGAAGCGGTCCTTGGCGGCATCCGGATAGAAGCGCTGGACCTGCAGGTCGCCGACGCTCGGCTGGAAGCCGAAGACGCCCTGCGTCGACTGGTGCTGGTAGTTGACCGACGGCGTGACGGTCCAGTCGTCGTTGAGGTCGACCTTGAGCGCGGCGCGGGCGCCGTAGATCTCGAGGTCGTTGAAGTCCTCCTCGACGAAGGCGTTGTTGTTGACGGTGATGCCGCCGACGGTCGGCAGGAAGCGCCGGGTGCCGGCGATGTTGTCGATGTAGCCGCCACGGTTCTCGTACCAGCCGACGACGCGCAGCGCGGTCGAGTCGTTGACGGGCAGGTTGACCATGCCCTCCAGCTTGCCGCCCATCTCGCCGTGCTTGATCGTGTTGATCTCGCCATCGACGCGGCCCTCGAACCCGGCGGTCGAGGGCTTGTTGGTGATGATGCGGATGGTGCCGGCCTGCGACGAGGCGCCGTAGAGCGTGCCCTGCGGACCCGCGAGCGACTCGACGCGGGCGATGTCATAGACGTGGATGTCGATGGTGCCGCCGATGGTCGTGACCGGCTGCTCGTCCAGGTAGAAGCCGACCGACGGCAGCGACCCCGAGTGGTTGCCGTCGCCGCCCGAGGCGACGCCGCGCATGTAGACCGTCGTCGCGCCCGGCTGGCTCGTCTCGAAGCTCACCGACGGCAGCAGCGCCGCGAAGCGCTCGAAGTTGGTGGCGTTGAGCTGGTCGAGCTTCTTGGTGCTCAGCGCCTGAACGCTGATCGGCACGTCCTGGAGATTCTCTTCACGCTTCTGTGCAGTGACGATGATCTCCTCACTGTCGGCGGAGTCGCTGGCGGCCGTCGCGGCCTGTGCGAAGGCCGGCGCGCCGGCGAGAACGGTTGTCGACAGAAGAAGTGCAGGAAGTGCCCGAAGCGTGCGCATGATGCCCCCATAACGCAGTTGCAATCGCAGGCTGAACCCGCGCCGCCGAGGGGTCAACCGGCATAAGTGATTGAGTGACCTATGACGGTCGCCTTGTGGCTCCGTTGCAACGATCAGGGCGCCTCGGGATAGCACGTCAGCACAGGACCGAGCGCCGCCTTCAGCGGATCGAGCCAGGGTTCGTAGCTGCGCCAGACGTCGGCGCCGTCGCGGTTGATCGGGCGGCGCACCTGTTCCGAGGAGGCGGTGCGCACCGCGCGCTCGGTTTCGTGGAAGCGCAGGCAGGCCTCCTCGAAGTCCACTCCGACCGCATCGAGCAACGCCCGGATCTCCGCCTCGCTGTCGTCGAGCATGCGCTCGTGGATGACGCGGTGGACGCGCCCCGGCAGCACGCGGTCGATGTGCGCCATCAGCCGCACATAGTCGGCGTAATAGCGGCCCATGTCGTCGAGCGTGTAGCTGAACGCCTGCCCGCGCGCGAAATGCTGCTTGTAGTTGGAAAGGCAGCAGTCGAGCGGATGCCGCCGCGCATCGATGATCGTGGCGTTGGGCAGGATGAGGTGGATGAGCCCGACATGCGCCCAGTTGTTCGGGAGCTTGTCGATGAACAGCGGCCGCCCGGTCTTGCGCTGGATGCGGGTGCGGTCGAGGAAGCTGGCGCCGAGCTCGCGCAGCCGCTCCGGCGGCAGCGCCGTCAGCCCGTCGGGATAGCCCGCGATCTGGCGTGCGAGCGCCGGAATGTCGGGCAGCTCCGACGTGCCCTCGATCCGGCTGTGGCTGGCGAGGATCTGTTCGACGAGAGTCGACCCCGCGCGCGGCATGCCGAGAATGAAGATCGGATCGGCCGCGTCAAACCCCAGCCCCGCGCGGGCTGCGAAGAACTCGGGGGTGAAGATGCGGATGCAGCGCTCGACGAAGTCGGCAGTCTCGTCGGCATCGTAGACGACCGAGCGCCGGCGCAGTGCATTGCCCCGGTCGTAATGGGTGAAGGACGCGGCGAACTCCCGGCGGTCCTCGAACGCCTTGCCGAGCGCGAAATCGAGATGGAAGCGGTCCTCGTCGGAGATGTCGTCGCGCGCCAGCGCCGCCTGCATCGCGGCGACCTCGGAGTCATCGAAGCGCACCGTCTTGAGGTTGGCGAGGCTCCACCATACTTCGCCGAGCGACGGCTGGATCGCCAGCGCCTGCCGGTAGGCGGCGACGCCGTCGGCCTGCCGCCCGACCGTCTTCAGCATGTGGCCGTAGCTCATCCACACCTTGGGCTGCTGCGGCGCGGCCTTCAGCACCTCCTCGTAGAGCGCGATCGCCTCGTCGAAGCCGCCGATGCGCCCAAGCGCCGCCGCCTTCAGATTGGCGTGGCCGATGTTCTCAGGATCGGCCGCCATGACCTTGTCGAGCTCGGCGATGGCGTCGGCCGGCCGGTTCTGGCGGTAGAGCGCGGTGGCGAGATTGGCGCGGGCGGCCCCGAAGCCCGGAAACAGCTCGAGCGCGCGCCTGAGCAGGTTCTCGGCGTCGCGGTAGCGGCCGATGCGCCCGGCCAGTTCGGCGAGCATCCGCATCGCCGCGACATCGAGCGGATCGTCCTTCAGATGCTGCTTGAGCAGCGGCTCGGCGACATGGAGTTCGTTGTCGAGCAGCGCCAGCGCCGCCTGCTGCAGCCGCGGATCGAAGATCGATGCGCCGACCTCCTCGGCCTT